>JAKPUV010001021.1 GCA_029554925.1 Candidatus Hydrogenedentota bacterium
CTCAACCGCTGCTCCTTCTGCGGGCTCTGCGTCGAGGCCTGTCCCGTGGAGGCCATCGTGATGAGCGGCGAATATGAACTGGCCTCCGGAAGCCGCGAGCCTCTCGTCCTCGATGAGGGGCGTCTGCTGGCCGCGCCGGAACGGCCGGGGGAGGAAAGACCATGATCGAAACGGTTCTCTTCTGGGGGCTCGCCGCGGCCGCCGTCGCCTCCGCCCTGGGCGTCGTCGCCCTGCAAAACCCCGTGGGCAGCGTCATGGCGCTGCTTGCGGCCATGCTCGCCACGGCCGGCCTCTACGCCCTCATGGGGGCGGTCGTGGTGGCCCTCTTTCAGCTCATCGTCTATATCGGGGCCGTCCTCGTGCTCTTCCTGTTCGTCGTGATGCTCCTCGACCTCAAGGCGTCCGCCGCCCCCGCGCGCTCCCCGGCGCGTGCCGCAGCGGCCGGCGCGGCCGGGGTCGGGATCTCGGCGGCTGCGGGCTGGGCCGCCTGGGTGGCGGCGTCGCACGCGCCCCCGGCCGGGAGCCCGCGGCCGGCGCCCGGCGTTTTCGAGCTTGCTATCGATCTCTTCGGCCGACACCTGCTCGTCTTCGAGCTGACCTCGGTGCTGCTCCTGGCGGCCGCTGTCGGCGCCGTCTTCATCAGCCGGACGGGAAAAAGGAGCTCCTCATGAGCCTGGAACACGTCGTCGGACTGGGGATCGTCCTCTTCGCCGTCGGGGCGGCGGGGTTTTTCATCCGCTCCAACGCCCTCGTGCTTCTGCTGTGCGTTGAGCTCATGCTCAACGCCGTGAACCTGATTCTCGTCGGGTTTTCCCGCTACCTCCACGGAACGGAGGGCCAGGTCTTCGTCTTCATGATCATGACGGTGGCCGCCGCGGAGGCCGCCGTGGGCCTTGCCATCCTCGTGGCCCTCTACCGGCTTTTGAGAACCCTGAACATGAGCCGGATCAACCTCCTGAAAGGATGACGCCATGCCGCCCGAGTCCATCTGGATCCTTCCCGCCCTTCCCGCTCTGGGGGCTCTTGCCAACGGGCTGCTGGGAGCTGCCTGGCGCGATCGGACCGTTGCCGCCGTTGCCGTCGGCGCGGTGGGGCTCGCGCTGGCGGCGGCCCTCGCCCTGATGGCGGAGATGCTGACCGGGGCCGACGACCGGGTCTTCTCCGTCACGCTCTGGCGATGGCTCACCGACGGGGCGCTCCGCATCGAGGCGGGCCTCGTGCTGGACCGTCTCGCCATGGTCATGGTGATGGTCGTTCTCTTCGTGGGGTTCCTCATCCATCTCTACTCGGCCGATTACATGAAGGGCGACGCCGGGTACCGCCGCTTCTTCGTCTGCCTGAACCTCTTCGTCTTCTTCATGC
>JAKPUV010001031.1 GCA_029554925.1 Candidatus Hydrogenedentota bacterium
CAGCAGGAAGCGCACCGTCGGCCGCCCGTCCGTCTCGTTGAAATAGCCGCGCAGGCGCGCGCGCAGGCTCTTCGCCTTGCCGACGTAGATCACGCGGCCCGCCGCGTCCTTCATCAGGTAGCAGCCCGGCTGCGCGGGCACTGCGGCGGCGTCGTACACGAAGCCGCCGGCCTCCTTGTCCTGTCCGGGAGTCATGGCCCAAAGGATACCACAGGGGTCGGGCCGCCCCGGCCCGCGCGCGATTAGGCGGCATGACAGACGGCATGCTCATAATACAGATGTTCTGGAATACTTGTGGAAAATATACGGTTTCTGAAAAAGCCCCTTGACAGATCCGCAGAGGCGGGGTAAAATTGAATTGACCTTGTGGTGAGGTTGCGCTGTTGGGGCGTTCCTGTGGACATGTCCGGCATGAAAAGGCCGCCTGTCCCCCTGTCAGCAACCAGCGCAGGCGCGTGTCCGTGCCGTTGCGGATCGTGTGGTCCGCCGCGGCGGCTGCGCGCGCGCCACCGTCCGGGTGGGCGGCGGCGAAGACATGGCAACAACCCTTGTTGGAGGATTCGCGTATGGACAGAATGCGGCGTCTTTTTGGATTCCGGGGCGGCCTGCTGGCCGCCGCCCTGCTGCTGCTGGCCGGCACGGCCATGGCGCAGACGGACAAAACCCTGACCACGAGTGCCAATCCGCCCGAGGGCGGCACGGTGTCGGGGGCGGGCACCTATCCGCACAACACGGTGGTAAACGTTTCGGCCACCGCCAATCCGGGGTACACGTTCACCGGCTGGAGCGGCGACCTGACCGGAAGCGTCAATCCCACAACAATCCGTCTGAACGCGAACAAAACCGTCACGGCGAACTTCACGGCGACGCCGGGCTCGGTGACGGTGACCATCCAGCCGCCCGAGGCGGTGGCTGCGGGGGCGCAGTGGCAGCTCGACGGCGGGGTTCCTCAGAACTCCGGCGCCACCCTGAACGGGGTTGCCGCGGGTCCGCACACGGTGACCTTCACCGACGTGCCGGGATGGATCGCGCCGTCTCCGCTGCTGATCACGGTGGCCGTCTCCGCAAACACGGCGGTGACGGGCACCTATTACGCCTTCGCCGCTGCGGACTGCACCGCCGTGGGGGCGTGCAACCGCCAGTGGATTACGGCTGGGGCGAACGGCTGGTTCTTCCAGACACTGGTGAGCAACGACGGCTGGAACGCCCTCCAGAGCGGCGCGGTGGGGGACAACGAGCAGTCGGTGCTGGAAACCACGATTTCCGGGCCGACGACCATCAGTTTCTGGTGGAAGGTCTCCTCCGAGGCGGGCGCCGACGCGCTGTCCTTCTCGATTGACGGCGTTCCCCAGGGGGCCATTTCCGGCGATGTGGACTGGGCCTTCCAGACCTACGTCCTGGCGGCGGGGCCCCATGTGCTGACGTGGGCGTACGCCAAGAACGGCAGCGGCGCGGCCGGCGCCGACGCGGGCTGGATGGACCAGTTCAACGTGGTCGAAAGCGACCTTCCCACGGGCAGCGTGGAGATCGACAGCGGCGCGCCGTTCACCGGCAGCACGGCGGTCTCGCTGGGGCTGGCGTGGGACGACGGCGACGGTTCCGGGGTGAACCGGGTGCGCTTCAGCAACAACGGCTCGACGTGGAGCCCGTGGCTGCCTCCCTCCCCCGCGATGCCCTGGACGCTTGTCGACGGCGACGGGCTCAAGGTTGTCCGCGCCCAGTTCCGCGACAAGGCGGGCAATGTTTCCACGACCTACAGCGACTACATCCGGCTGGACACGACCGCGCCGACGGGGACCATCGTGATCAACGGCGACGCGGCGACGGCGCCGAACCCGGACGCCCTGCTGACCCTGACTTGGGACGACGCGGGCGGCTCCGGGGTGACGCGGATGCGGTTCAGCAACGACGGCGCGACGTGGAGCCCCTGGGAGCCGGTGGTGCCGGACCGCGGCTGGACGCTGGTTCCCGGTTCGGGCTACCGCACCGTGCGCGTGCAGTTCCGCGACCGGCTGGGCAACGTTTCCGACCGCTTCAGCGACGTCATCAAGGTGGTGCCGCCGCTGCCCTAAGCCTGAGGCCCCCGCAGGGGCCCTGACCGCGTGATTCCGCCCCCGTCCCGCCAGCCGGCGGGGCGGGGGCGCTGTTTGAAGCGGGCAGCGACGCCGCCCTCCTTTGGCGGCGGGGTCTTTCCGCGCCCAAAGCGGTGTTGCCGCTTCGCTCTGCCACCGCACTCCGGGAGGCCGGCGCGGGGGCGCGGTGGTCCCCGATTCCCTTCCCCGGCCCCCGCATCGCCGTCCATGTGCGCGCCCTGCGCCTGGCGGGGGGGGCGGGCCCTGACGCCCCCGAACAGAACAGCCGCGCCGCCGGGCCTTTTCGGGCCGCGGCGGCGCGGGGGGGGTGTCTTCGTGTTTGGGTCGGTTCTACAGGACCGTGAAGTTGGCGCGGCCGGAGATGGCGGACTGGGCGGTGCGCGCGGTGGTCACGAGGGTGTAGGTGCCGGGGGGCGTGTTGGCCGGCAGGCGGAAGGGCTGGCTGCTGACCCAGGTGCCGTCGGTGCGCTGGAAGGCCTGGCTGGAGATGTCGGCGACGACGCGGTCGCCCTGCATGAGGGTGCGCTGCTCGCTGACCTGGACGCCGGGGCCGGTGCCGAGGAGGGCGTACTGGATGGTGCCCTCGATCTCCTCGCCGGGCCGCACGGAGGGCGGCAGCACCTCGGCGCGCTCGAATTTCATCATTTCGCCCTGCGCGGGCGTGTAGTTGTAGACCTGCTGGGTCTCCTGGGCGCTCTTTTCCTTGCGCGCCTTGATGTCGTGGATGATCAGGCCCGTCAGCGCGCCCGCGGCCGCGCCGATGAGGGCGCCCGCCACGGCGTTGCCGGACTGGTGGCCGATGATGGCGCCGGCGCCCGCGCCGAGCGCGCCGCCGAGGCCGGCGGCCTCGCCGTAGGTTGCGCACCCGGTCACGCCCGCGAGGGCCAGGGCCACCACGGTCACACAGCTCATCACCTTCATCGTTGTCGTCATCGCGCGCTCCTTTCTGCTGCGGATAGTCTCCGTGTACCTAACGAAAATCCCGCCCCGGTTATTCATTCAACGGGACGGGGGGCGGCGTGCGGACGCCGCCCCCCGGGGTTCTTGTCTCGGATCAGGCCTGCCCCGGCACGGGGATCGGGCCGAGCGGATAGGCCTTGGCGAAGTCCAGATCCTCGGGCACGAGGCTCAGGTCGCTCTTGAGCGCGTCGTTCCAGGAGACCTCGGCGCCCGTGTAGGCGGCCATGCGGCCCATGATGGCCGTCAGGCAGCTCTCGGCCACCTGAATGCCCTCGTTGAGGTAGGGGCCGGCGCCCCGGATGCTGGCGAACAGGTCAATGTGCTCCTGCACGTAGGGGTCTTCCTTCTCCTTGCCCAGGTTGCGGCAGGTGCTCTTCCCCTTGGTGCCCGTGACCTCCTCGAACACGCCGCTGGCCGAGTTGTCCCAGTGGCGCGACATGCTCAGGACATGGACGCCGTTCGGGTACTCGTAGTCGCAGGTGAAGTTGTCCCAGATGTCGCCGTAGCGCTCCTCGAAGGGCTTCCAGGCGCGGCCGCCGGACGCGACGACCTTCTCCGGGTGCGCGTTGAGCGCCCAGTTGATGATGTCGAGGTTGTGCACGTGCTGCTCGAGGATGTTGTCGCCGCAGGTCCAGCACTGGTTGTACCAGTTGCGCAGGCGGTACTCCAGGTCGCTCCATTCGGGCTTGCGCTCGTGGCTGAAGGGCAGGGTGCCGTTCCAGTAGGCCCGGCCGGCCAGGATCTCGCCGATCTCGCCGTCATGGATGCGCTTGATCGTCTCGACATAGGGCGACTGGTGGCGGCGCTGGGTGCCCGCGACCACGGAAAGCTTCTTCTTCTCGGCCTCGCGCGCGGCGTCCATGAAGCGGCGGATGCCCACCGGGTCCACGGCCACGGGCTTCTCGGTGAAAATGTGCTTGCCCGCGTTGACGGCCGCCTCGAAGTGGACGGGGCGCGCGTAGGGCGGCGTGGCGAGGATCACCACCTGCACGTCGGTCTTCAGCAGCTTGTCAAAGGCGTCGAGGCCCACGAAGCACTGCTCGTCCGTCAGGGCGATCTTGGCCTTGATCTTCGGGTCCTTGATCTTCTCCAGCTCGTGGCGGCAGTTGCGGACCTTGTCCTCGAACACGTCGGCCAGCGCCGTGATCTTGACGTTGTCCACGCCGTCAATGAGGTTCTTGGCCGCGCCCGTGCCGCGCCCGCCGCAGCCGATGAGGCCGACCTTCAGCGTCTCGGCGCTGTCCTGCGCCCGCGCCGCGCCCGCGGCCAGGATGGAAAATCCCGCGAGGGCGGAGGCCTTCGCGAAGTCCCTGCGGCTCATGCCGCCGTTTCCGATGCCCATGACGAAAATCCTCCTTGCAGTGGTTGATCCGCCCGTGCGCGGCCGGACACCGCCCGGCGCGCGCTTTCCCCCATGATAGCAGAACGCCGGGGCCGCATGATATACTTTTCCGGCCCGCGCGCCCCCCTGTTTTGCGCGGGTTTCCGCGCGTTCAACCCCGAGAGAGAGGAGCATGCAATGAGCTTCCCCCTGAACACCGCCGGCTTCAAGCCCGTGGCCTTCAACCCCTTCACGGACACCCTGACGGCGGACCAGCGCGCCCAGCTGCTGTCCAACATCCAGACCGTCCGCGACACCATCATCTTCTTCACCGCCGTGGCGGGGGCCAAGGGCCTCGGCGGCCACACGGGCGGCGCCTACAGCATCGTCCCCGAGGTGGTCATCGCCGACGCCTTCATGAAGGGCTCCGACAAAATCTACCCCGTCTTCTTCGACGAGGGCGGCCACCGCGTCGCCATCCAGTACGCCATGTCCGCCTTCAACGGCGAGATGCCCATGGAGAAGCTGCTCCAGTACCGCGCGGCGGGCGAGGGGCTCTACGGCCACCCCGAGCTCGACCCCGAGCTGGGCGTGAAGTTCGCCTCCGGACGCCTAGGCCACCTGTGGCCCTTCGTCAACGGCGTCGCCAAGGCCAACCCGGACAAGGTGGTCTTCCTCTTCGGGTCCGACGGCTCGCAGATGGAGGGCGACGACGCCGAGGCCGCCCGCTTCGCCGTGGCGCACCGGGTCAATGTGAAGGTCGTCGTGGACGACAACGACGTCACCATCTCCGGCCACCCCTCGAAGTACCTGCCGGGCTACGACATCGGCCGCACGCTCGCGGGCCACGGCCTGCCCGTGGACACGGGGAACGGCGAGGACTTTGACGCCCTCTTCGCCCGCATGGTCGCCGCCGTCAAGGCCGACGGCCCCGTCGCCCTCATCAACAAGCGCCCCATGGCCCCCGGCATCGAGGGGCTCGAGGGCAACCACGCCGGCCACGACGTCATCAAGAAGGAGCTCGGCGCCGCCTACCTCCAGGCCCGCGGCCACGCGGACGCCGTCGCCTACCTCGACACCGTGAAGAAAGTCACCGTCTCCGCGGCCTACCGCGGCTGCACCGCTGAAACCGCCAGCAACCGCACCGAGTTCGGCAACATTGTCAACGGCATCCTCGACGGCATGGACGCCGCCGCGCGGGTGGACACGCTGCTCGTGGTGGACTCGGACCTCGAGGGCTCCACGGGCCTCAAGGGCATCCGCGTGAAGCACCCGGAGGTCTGCCTCAACGGCGGCGTCCAGGAGCGCGGCAACTTCTCCGCCGCCGCCGGCTTCGGCTTCAAGCCCGGGAAGCAGGGCATCTTCAGCACCTTCTCCGCCTTCCTCGAGATGATCATCTCCGAGCTGACCATGGCCCGCCTCAACGGGGCGAACGCGATCTGCCACTTCTCCCACGCCGGCATTGACGACATGGCGGACAACACCTGCCACTACGGCATCAACGTCATGCTCGCCGACTGCGGCATCGCCGAGAACGACGCCACCCGGCTCTACTTCCCCGCCGACGCGCTCCAGCTCAAAAGCGTCGTCGAGACCACCTGGAACGACCCCGGCGTCCGCTTCGTCTTCACCCTGCGCAGCAGCGTGCCGTTCATCCTCGACGCCCAGGGCGAGAAGATGTACGGCGGGGACTACCGCTTCGCCCCCGGCAAGGACGAAATCGTCCGCGAGGGGTCGGCGGGCTATGTGGTCGCCTACGGCGACATGCTCTGCCGCGCCCTGGACGCCGTCGAGCGCGCCCGCGAGGCGGGGCTGGACGTCGGCCTGATCAACAAGCCGACGCTCAACACGCCCGACGAGGACATGCTGGCGAAGGTCGGGAAGGCCCCCTTCGTCCTCGTGGCCGAGAGCCAGAACATCAAGACGGGCCTCGGCCTGCGCTACGGCACCTGGCTCCTCGAGCGCGGATACAGCCCCCGCTACGCCCATGTCGGCGTCTCCAAGCCCGGCCACGGCGGCCTCCACGAGCACATGTACCACCAGGGCCTCGACCCCGACAGCCTGCTCGCGAAGATTAAGTCCCTCGCCTG
Source organism: Candidatus Hydrogenedentota bacterium (assembly GCA_029554925.1). Taxonomy (GTDB): domain Bacteria; phylum Hydrogenedentota; class Hydrogenedentia; order Hydrogenedentales; family CAITNO01; genus JAAYBR01. Next base: position 6,465 of record JAKPUV010001031.1, read on the forward strand.
AGCGCGGACATTCCCTAACGACAAACGGCGCGGTCCCTTTCCGGGGCCGCGCCGTTTCCCCTCGTTCCCAAGTTTTACTTGGGAACGCACTTGGCGGCGAAGCTCCGCTTCGCGATGGCGTCAAATGGGGGGCGGTGCGGGGAACCGGCGGAAAGGCAAAGCGAAGCTTTGCACACAAGCCC
>JAKPUV010001032.1 GCA_029554925.1 Candidatus Hydrogenedentota bacterium
GGTTTCCCCCGCCGACAGCCACACATTCTCGGTCTTGGTCGTTAAGGACGAAAAAGAGTTCGGTTCGCTCCCTGAGTCGGTCGCAGCCCGGGGCGCGCGCTACAAGCCGCCACAATTGAAGGCTGACGGCTGGTCGCTGGAAGGAGCCGACGGCCTCGCCCTCGTTGACAAGCTCCGCTCAAAGGGAACGCCGCTAATAACATTTGTAAGCCAGAGGCTATATCGAGGCATCTTGACGGGATTGAACGAAGCATTCGTGATTGACCGCGCCGCGCGTGACCGCCTTGTTCGGGCGGATAAGAGGTCTGCCGAACTGATCAAACCGTGGATTCGCGGCAAGGACATCAAACGATGGACACACGGCAACCCGGGACTTTTCTTTATCCAAATCCCGTCTTCAGAGAACACAAGGCACCCGTGGACAGGAATGAGCTTGATGGAGGCGCTTCGGGCTTTCGAACAGCGTTATCCTGCAGTGGCCGAACATCTACTCGGCTTTGGAGAAGCATTACGAGCACGAACTGACCAGGGAACGTATTATTGGGAGCTCAGGTCTTGCGCGTATTGGTCTGCCTTCGACGAGCCGAAAATCGTCTTCAACGAGACATCGAAGAACCTTCATGCCTATCTCGACACTGAAGGGAACGCGATTAACAAGACCGGCTTCATCATCTTGACACCGGAAGCGCCTTTCGTCCTCAGCGTGTTGAACTCCACCGCATTGGACTGGCTTTACCGCTCCACCTTCCCCGCATGGGGCGACGTTTGGAACACAGGACGAGTTCAATTTCGCGGAAACCTGATGAATCAAGTCCCTATCCCCGCCGCAAATGCCGCCGACAAAGCGAAGCTCACGAAGCTCGCGGACCGTGCAGCCAAGGCGGCGACGGCAGGTGATATGGCGGCTGTCAGTGTGATCGAACGGGAAATAGACGAAATCGTATATCGCCTTTTCGATCTCACCCCCGCCGAGATTACCCAGATTGAAACCGCGCTGGTCAACACCCGGGGTCCAGGCGTCGCCGACGGATCAGATGACGACGAATAGTTCCGCCGCCCGCGCAGCAGCGCGACTTCCTTACCCACCTCCACCAGACGCTCAACGCCCCCAGCCACCCTGTGCGCAACCGCCTCCTCCGCCTGACCGCCGACAGTCCCGACCTCCTTGCCGTCATCAAGCACGAGGGCCGGGTCGGGTAGTCCGCAGCGTGCGGAGGAGGGAAGACATTTGGGCAGACAGGAATGTCTGCCCCACCTTTCTTGAGTGTGTGGCAGACATTCCTGTCTGCCTTGTCCGGGCGGGAATCCATCTTTTCGACGCGCTGGTGTCGGCCGCGTCCGCGCTGGCGGACACGTTGTTTGCGGAGGGGCACCCGGTGCACGCCCTGCTGTCGGCCCTGGACGGGCTGGAAGTGGTGCGGCTCATCGAGGGCGGGGACGCATAGCGCCCGCGGCAGACCATTGGAAAGACATTTGGGCAGGCCATTGGGAAGGCATTTGGGCAGACAGGAATGTCTGCCCCACCTTTTTTCAGTGTGTGGCAGACATTCCTGTCTGCCCTGTCCGGGCGCGGAGGGCGGCGGCGCGGTCGAAGATCTCCTCCCGGGGGATGCCCGCGACCTCGTATAGGACGAAGATGTTCTCGTCGGGCGTCTCCGGGGGGATGGTGTGGGAGGCGGCGAGGATGTAGCCGCCGCCGTCGGGGGTCATGTCGGCGATGAGGCGCTCCGTGGCGCGGCGCACTTCGGCGGGGGTGCCGTTGGGCAGGACGCCCTGGGTGTCCACGCCGCCCATGAAGGTGAGGTGCTTTCCGAAGTCGCGCTTGAGGCCTGCGGCGTCCATGCCCGCACAGGCGCACTGGACCGGGTTGAGCACGGACACGCCGATCTCGATGAGGTCGGGGATGATGTCGCGCAGGGCGCCGCAGCAGTGGTGGGCCACGGGCAGGCCGTGGCGCAGGCCCACGTCGGCGGAGCGCTTGAGATGGGGCTTCACCAGGGCGCGCCAGAGGTCCGGACTCATCATGAGGGACTGCTGCCCCGCCACGTCGTCGCCCAGCCACAGCCAGTCCACGTCAAACCGCTCGCACGCCGCCGCGGAGAGCATGACGGAGAAGTCGCCGCAGCGCCCCAGCATCGCGTCGGCAAGCTCCGGGTCCGCCGCCATGTCGAGCAGGGCGTCCTCCATCCCGCGCAGGCGCCAGTACATTTCGAAGACGCAGGGCGAAACGTCCACGCCGACAAAGGCGTCGCCCCGGTCCGCCAGCAGGGGCGCCATGCGGGCGAGCAGGAACTCCAGGTGTTCGGCGGGAAACCGGTAGGCGCGGATCTCCTCCGGGGATCGGCCCGCCAGGGGAAACCCCTCGATCTGGTTGAAGGCCCCCCGCTTCACCCAGTGGACGCCCCAGAAGTCCGTGTGGGCGTCGCCCTCCCGCTCGTGGACGATCCCCTCCATGGCGTAGTTGTTGTTCACCCAGGTCTGGCGGATGTCGTTCCCCATCGCCTCGCCGACAAGCGCCGGGGGAATCCCCAGCAGCGCGCCCAGCCGAACCGCCGTGTCCGGATGAAACCACATGAACACGGGAATCCGGTCGGCCGGTTCCCGGCGAAGCGCGGCGATCACCCGTTCACGGGAGGTCATGGCAGCTCCTTTCGGTGCGCGCGGTACCTGTTCCGCGCGGGTTTGTGGTATCCTGCGGACCATTCGACCAGATTTTCCGGAGGAAACGCAATGAAGACGCTCGGGCCCCGGGGGGCGAAATGGCTGAAGACGCTGCATCTGCTGGCGGTGTGCTGCTGGATTGGGGGAGCCGTGTCCCTGCTGGTCCTGCACGGGGGCCGGGAGGCGCTGGACGGCGGCGCGCTTCACGGCGTCAACCACAGCATGCACCGCGTGGACATGGCCGTGGTGGTGGTTCCCGGGGCGTTCGGCTGCCTGGTCACCGGGTTCCTGTACAGCCTTTTCACCAACTGGGGGTTCTTCCGGCACGGGTGGCTGGTGTTCAAGTGGGCCGCCACCGTGGGGGCGATCCTTTTCGGGACCTTTTTCCTCGGCCCCTGGGAAACCCGGATGCTGGAACTCTCCCGCAACCTCGGTCTCGCCGCGCTGGAAAACGCAGACTACCTGCGCAGCGCGCGGCTGAACCTGGGATTCGGCATCGCGCAGGTGGCCCTGCTGGCCGTGATGGTCTGGTTGTCGGTGTTCAAGCCGTGGGGCAGGAAGAAGGGAAGCGGGCACGCCTGAGCGGTGTTACGATGGACAAGGGTGCGGAGGCGGAGGGTATAATGCGGCAGAACTTCCTGACAGGACGTGACGGCGGGTGACCACGTGAAGGCATTCCAGCAGAGCTTGGGGGTGATTCGGGACCGGCGATTCCGGTGCCGGGCACTGCTGTCACTGGGCGTCTGCTTCGTGGCGGTCTTCGGCCACAGCCACCATCTCACCCATGGCTACTGCGAACTGGCCGCCTGCCGCCATGCCGGGCATCTGGAGGCCGCCCCCATCCCCCAGGCGGGGGACGCCTGTCCGCACTGCACCCCGGCCCACCCTCCCTGCCCCCAGACCATGCCCGAGATGGAGGAGGCGCGGGCGCTCCCCGTCCTCCCCTGTGATGTGGCTCCGCCTGTGGGGACGGTCTGTCCCCATGAAAGCGAGTCCGCCCCGCCCGACCGGCCCCGGGGCCCGCCTTTCGGCTGCTGAGACGCTTTCTTGCGCTCTCCCCTGTTCGTTTTGGGGAGGGCTGTGTCTTCATGCAACCGAAAGGAATCCATTCCATGCGGAGAAAAGGCTTCACGTTAATTGAACTGCTCGTCGTCATTGCCATCATCGGCATTCTGGCGGCGATCCTGCTGCCCGCGCTGGCGCGTGCGCGCGAGGCGGCCCGGCGCGCCTCATGCCAGAACAACCTCAAACAGCTCGGGCTCACGCTCAAGATGTACGCCGGCGAGAGCGAGGGCGCGCGTTTCCCGCCGGTCAAGACGCTGAACTGCGACGGATCGGTGGTGACCCGCCTGACCACCATGGCCGACATGGCGACGGCCTACCCCGAGTACCTGTCGGATTTCGCGGTGCTGGTGTGCCCCAGCGCGGCGCAAAACGGCTCCCCGGTCCAGGTGTGGGACCAGGGAAACACCATTTCCACCAACTATAAGGAGGCGCTGGCGGACGGACGGATGACCGTCAACGGGGTCTCGGTCCACAACAACGGCATCGTGGAGCCCTGCGAGGTCTTCGACCATCCCTACACCTACACCGGCTGGACCATTCTTCCCGCTTGGTTCCAGGAGGACGTGGACTATGTGGTGTTCCATGACGCGGTGAACTCGAAGGCCGCGGAGATCACCGGCGCGCCCACCCCCGCGCTGGCCGTGGAGGCCGCCGACGAGGACTGGGAGTTCATGGACCACATTCACGGGGCGAAGGCCGCCAAGCAGGCCCCGGAGGACAGCGTCATGGCGCGCCAGGGCGTCGCCTGGCGCCTGCGCGAGGGCATTGAGCGGTTCATGATCACGGACATCAACAACGCAGCCGCCAGCGCGCGGGCCCAGTCGGAAATCCCGGTGTTCTGGGACGCCATCTCGGACAAGGCCGACGAGGCGTTCAACCACATCCCCGGCGGGTCCAACGTGCTGTACATGGACGGCCACGCGGCGTTTCTGCGCTACATCCCCGACAGCCACGGCGAGTACAACCGGGGGAACGCCTTCCCGGTGAACGGCGGCGGCCTCATCCTCCACGAAGCCAGCCACGGGCTCGAAATCCACTAGAACGCAAACCGCCGGGGAGCGGCGCGACCGGCCGCTCCCCGGCGGATGGAACCTTTCAGTGTTCAGGCGGCGCGGTCTGCGCGTCCGTCGCGCCGCAGGCGGGCGAAGCACACGGCGGAGACGCACAGCTCGCCGAACACGAGGACGGCGGCGCAGGGGCCGAGGGTGGCGTAGTCGTAGAGCACCTCCTCCGGAATGCCGAACCATCCGCCCACGGTGGCGAAGGCGACCAGGTCGTAGCCCGCCTTGAAGGGCTGGGTGTACCCGCGGGTGATGATGCCGCACCACGCGACGTCGTGGATGTTCGACGCGGCGCAGCCCAGCCCGAAGCCCGCCAGCATGACCAGCGCGAGGTCGGAAATGCGGGTGCGCTCGCCGCGCACGCCCCGGGCCAGCGCCCACACCGCCCCCGTGAGCAGGGGAATCGTCAGCGGGATGCCCAGGAACGAGGACAGCATGAAGAGCCAGTCAATGGTCTCCTTGGACAGGCTCAGGTGGGGGGCGTCCACAAAGGTGAGGCACACGCCCATGGCGGCCACCCACAGGACGGTGAACACGTGGAAGACGGGCATGGACGCGACGGTGCGGCCCTTCCGCGCCGGAACCGCCCACGCGGTGGCGGACACGGCGGCAAAGAACGCGAGAAAGGCCAGGCACAGCGGCCACGTCAGGACGAATCCCTTCAGAAAAAGCACGGCCTATTCCTCCCGTTTGGCCCCTTGCCGGTGGGCGCGCCGGTAGCTCCATGACACGGCCAGCATCATGACCGCCAGCAGCACGCTCATGGAAAGGGCGAGAATGTTCGTGTTGCGGATGCCCTCGTTCACGTCCCCGCGCATCAGCCAGCCGATGACCTCCTCCTGCACCACGGGGCCGATGCTGCCGATGCCGTTTACGAGCCCGGCCACGGCTACCGCGTTCGCCCCCCCGGCCACGGAAATGGCGGCCGCGCCCGTCAGCAGGCTGTCGGGCCCGTAGACCATGAACCCGACGAACCCGAAGCACAGGGCGATGGTGAGCGGGTTGGTTCCCGCGTACATGACGGCGATGTAGCCCAGAATGGCGCCGACGGACATGGTGAAGCAGAGCATGGGCCAGTTGCCGCGGAACCACTTGTCCAGGGCGTACCCGGCGACAATGGTGCCCCCGATGCCCGCCCAGTCAAAGATGGTGGAGTAGTAACTGGCATCGGCGACGCTGAGCCCCTGCAGGTTGAGGAAGGCGGGCAGCCAGGAGTCGAGGGCGTAGCGCAGGAACTTCACGCAGAAATAGCTGCACCCCATGATGAGGATGAGGGGGCTGAAGGCCACCTTGAGGTACTCCGAGAGGGACACATGCTCCTCCTCGGAGGACTGCACCGCCCGGTTCGCCTCGCGGGACGCGTCCACAATGGGCTCCAGCCCCACGTCCTCCGGCTTGTCGCGCTGCCAGAAATAGAGCAGCCACCACACGGCCAGGGTGAGGGCGCTCATGCCGAAAAAGGCCCAGCGCCACCCGGCATGCCAAAGCAGCAGGCCCCCCGCGTACTTGAAGAGCAGGTTTCCGACGATGTGGTTCGTCGTCCAGATGCCCATCACCGTGCCGCGCTCCTTTTCGCGCAGCCACCGGGAGACCCCGCCCACGCACCCGGGCCAGCCGCTGGCCTGCACCAGCCCGTTGATGAACATGAACACCAGAAAGGTGGCGAAGGAGTTGGCGAAGCCGAAGACGGTGTTACACACGATGGAGACGCCCAGCCCCCCCAGCATGATGACCCGGGGGCCCCACTTGCGGCCCACGAAACTGTTGATGAACTGGCCGAGCATGTAGGCGAACAGGAAAGCGGTCCAGATGTGGGCCGTGTCGCTCAGCTCCCAGTTCATCTCCTCGGCGATCAGGGTCTTGCAGATCGTGAAGACCTTGCGGGTGAGATAATAGCCGGCGTAGCCGGTGTAGGTGGCAATGAGGATGCGCCAGCGCCATTTCCACTGCTCGGAGGTCAGCGGGGGCATTTCGGCGCTGTCGGGAGCGGGTACTGCGGGCATGGCGTGGTTCCTTCCGGGGGCACAGTCTGCCACACCGCGCCCGGGAAAACAACCCGCGCCCGCCGCGCGCGGGCGCGCCGCCCCCCGTTTCCGGCGCGGCGCGGGGGGCCCGCACCGGCAAAGCGCATGGCGGACAAGGGGTTCCGAAACCCTGGAATCCGGGCGATCCTTGACACGCGGGGCCTCCGTCTGTCATAGTATCCCCCACTGCGGGCCCTGCCTTTGCGTTTCCGGGAGATGCGTTTCATGCGAACCATGCCCCGGCGGGCATGTTTCCGCGTTTTTTCCGTGTTTTGCACCACATGGACGGCCCGGGCGAGTGGCGGAACTGGCAGACGCGCTGGATTTAGGTTCCAGTGCCGAAAGGTGTGCGGGTTCAAGTCCCGCCTCGCCCACCAGACGAAGAACAACTTGGAGCGGATTTCCCACAATGAGCGACATGGACAGCAAGAACGACGCCCTTGAGAACACCGACGCCGCGGCCGAGCCCGAAGTGGAGACGGCCGCCGCTCCGGAGGAGATGGACGAGGTTTCCGGCATGGAGGAGCAGGAGGAGGAGAAGTTCACCTTCGCCGTGGACCCGGTCTTCGACCTCCAGTACAAGGGCGACTGCGCCTACGAGGTGAAAATCACCGTCGCCGCGGCGAATCTCGAGAAGGAGACCACCACCCAGTTTGACGAGCTCAAGGAGCTGGTGGAGCTTCCCGGCTTCCGCAAGGGCAAGGCCCCGATGAAGCTGCTGCAGAACAAGTTCGGCCGCAACGTGAAGGCCGAGGTGGTCGGCAAGCTGGTGGAGGAGTCCTTCAAGAAGCTTGTGGAGGACGAGAAGCTCCGCGTCTGGAAGACCCCGGAGGTCGAGGGCCTCGAGGACCTCATCGAGGGGCTCAAGGAGGGCGACGACCTGGTCTTCTCCCTGTCCTTCGACGTGGCCCCCCGCTGCGACCTGGGCAACTACCGCGGCATCGAGGTCGAGAAGCCCGTCGTCACCGTCACGGAGGACGAGGTCCGCCAGGCGATGGACGGCGCCCGCGAGCGCATGCTCACCTTCGTGAGCGTCGAGGACGCCGTGCAGGCGGAGGACCAGGC
>JAKPUV010000211.1 GCA_029554925.1 Candidatus Hydrogenedentota bacterium
CGCTCTGGAGGGCCATAGGAGCCCTCCTGACGCCTCCAAACACCATCTCCGGAAAAACCATGTCGACCTTCCCGGCGGAGGTCGCCGCATGAGAAGCGAGTTCGCAAAGCGGAAGCTGGAGGGGGTTTCTCAACAGCTCCAATCCTCACTTTAAATTGTAGTGGGGATGCATCCGCTTGTCAACGGAAATCTGGCGCTCCACGGACGCGCCCGGGCCCGGGCGCGTCCGCGGAAACCGTTCTTTCACCTATCCGGCGTAGGGCAGCTCGAAGGCGTAGCTGCCGCCGCCGCAGCGGATCACCGTCTCGCCGTTCTCGGCGCGGATGTTCTTCCCGAACACGGCGGCGGCGGGCTGTCCGCCCTCGGTGACGGCCTCGGGGGCGGCGGTGGGCAGGCAGATGACGGCGTCGGTGTTCTGGGGGATCACGACGGTCAGGCGCATTTTGCCGCCGTCGAGCTTCCAGTCGCTGACAATCTCGCCGCGGATGCAGCGGTGGGCGAGGCGGGCGGAGGTGAGGCCGCCGCCGGGACGCGGGCGCACCTGCACGGTGCGGAAGGCGGTCTGGAGCGGCGCGATCCCCGCGACGTGGCTGTACAGAAACTCGCCGACGGCGCCGAAGGCGTAGTGGTTGAAGGAGTTCATGCCGGGGTCGGCGAAGCCCTGCTCGGGCGTCCAGCCGTTCCACCGCTCCCACATGGTGGTGGCGCCGAGGGTCACCTGGTAGAGCCAGGAGGGGTACGTCTTGTTCATGAGGAGCCGGTAGGCAATGTCCTCCTTCCCCGCGGCGACCAGCGCGGGCAGGAGCCGGGGCGTGCCGATAAAGCCCGTGGCCAGATGATTGTCGAAGCGCGCGACCTCGGCCTCGAAGTGCTTCGCGGCGCCGGCCCGCTTCTCCTCGGGCAGGAGGTCGAACGCGAAGGCCAGGGCGTAGCCCGTCTGGCTGCTTTCGAGGATCGCGCCGTCGTCGGACACGAAGGCTTTAATAAAGGCGTCGCGGATGCTTCCGTAGAGTTCGGCGTAGCGCGCGGCATCCTCGTTGCGCCCGATGACACCGGCCATCTCGGACATGATGCGGGCCAGGTACGCGTAGTAGGCCGTGCAGATGACCTCGTCCTTCGCGCCGCCGCCGAGGTTCAGCCAGTCGCCGAAGCCCAGGTCCTTGCGGATGTGGTCCGCGCTGGTGCGCGTCAGGAAGTCCATGCCCCTGACCAGGTTGTCGAAGTGCCGCTCGATGACCCGCGTGTCGCCGTAGAACCGGTGCATGAGGTGCGGGCAGATCATGGCCGCGTCGCCCCAGGCCACCGCGCCCGCGCCGATGCCGACGTCCGGCGAGAC
>JAKPUV010001087.1 GCA_029554925.1 Candidatus Hydrogenedentota bacterium
GAAGTCCGCGTTTTCCAGCGTGTTGCAGCCGCCGTCCTGGTGCTGCATGATCCGGTCCGGGTCCGTCGCCTTGACCCACTGGTAGAGTTCGCGGTCCAGCGGGCTGCCGAGGTGCCCCTCGTTGCCCGTTGAATACGCCGCGAAGGACACATGGCGGCGGTAATGCCGCCAGAGCTCCCGGAGGTCGCGGAAGGGGTCGAAAGGAAAGCCCTCCGGCGTGATGTCGTGGTAGTAGGGGAGTTCCGGCTGGATGAGGATGCCCACCTCGTCGGCCGCCTCGAAATACTCCGGATTCTCGCAGTGCGTGTGGAGGCGCACGAAGTTGAACCCCGCCCGGCGGGCGGTTTGCAGGTGCTCGAGATGGCACTTCCGGTTCGCGGGGGACACCAGCGTGAGCGGGTAGATGTAGTCGTCGCCGAAGCCCCGCACGAGGAACGGCGCGCCGTTCAGAAAGAACCGGCCGCCGCGCGCCTCCAGTCTGCGCACGCCAAACCGCTCGTGCCAGCCGTGGACCGGCCTGTCCCCGTCGAACAGCGTCACCTCCGCCGTGTACAGGCTGGGCGTCTCCGGGGTCCATGGGCGGAACACGGCCAGCGGCACCCCGCACACCGTGTCGGCGCCGCCTTCCGCGTCGAGGGACAGCGGCTGGCGGTGCTTCCCCGCCGCCTGTCCGTCGGCGGTGCGGACGACCACCTCCACCGCCGGGGCCGCCGGGGGCGTGCCGCCCGCGCCGCGCACACTCACGTTCACCAGCGCTGCGCGGTTGTCGAAGTCCCCGCGCACCCACACATCGTCCAGCCGGGTCGTCGGCGTGGCCTCCAGTTCAATGTCCCGGTAGAAGCCGCCGAAGCGGTGGAAGGCCGTCATGACGCCCTTGCGGCTGGGCGTGTCGTTCCGCACCGTGGCCACAATCTCCGCCGTCTGGCCGGGGGTCACCAGGTCGGTGATGTCGTATTTGTAGGTGCCGCAGTACGTGTTCAGGTGCGTCACCCGCCGCTGGTTCACCCAGAACCACGCCTCCGTGCGCACGCCGCCCACCTTGAGCCACACGCGCTTCCCGGCCCAGTCCGCCGGAACCTCCACCGCTCGGCGGTAGCGCGCCGTGCCCATGTACACATGGTTCAGCGGCCGGGGGATGCAGTCAAAGGGAAGCCCCCAGTCCACGCTCATGCCCGGCTCGCCGACCCCCTGCGCCTCCCAGCAGCCGGGGACCTCGATGGGGCGCGCGCCCTCCCAGTTTGGCTCGTTCCACCCGGGCCCCTTGCCCATGCGGTGCCGTCCCATGAGCCGGGGGTCCGTCACAAAGTCCCACTCCCCGCGCAGGGAAATAATCTCCTGGAGCGGCGAGACCGCCGCCGGGTGGACCACCGCGGGCGTGGCGGGGCAGGGGCCCCACGGGTCCGAAAGCTCCTGGCCCAACAGCAGCGGCGAAACCAGCACCGCAGCAAACAGCAAACCCGTCAAACGACGCATGGCGCATCTCCCTAAAGGCCGACCCGCCCCTTCCGCCAGCCGGCACCGTATCAAGATACTCCCCGCTGTGGAAACATGCAAGACGGCCCGAAGGCGGATAAGGAATGGCTGTTGATTCACCTGGGGGAAAGGGTGCCTTGCGAATACGCGCTGAATGGATCTGGGACGGCGAACACACCCGTTCACTCACGGGATGCGACAGAATGGGGGCGTTCTGACAAGCGATTGCTTCACTTCGTTCGCAATGACGTCCGCTTTCGCGTCATTGCGAACGAAGTGAAGCAATCGCTTGCCCGCTACGGCTCTGGCCCACGCCCATCTAATCCGCTGATCAGGGGGCGGTGAATCCTCCTCTCCATTCCCGCGCGGGCTTCGCCCCCGCGTCTTGACATTCCCGCGCCCCCCCCACATAATGGGCGCGCGGGCGGTTTTGAGAAAAACGAGGCCTTTCCGGGCCGAAACGCGGGTGTTCTCATGCGACAGGACCTGACGCGCCTACTGGTGGCTGCAACCTTTCTCCTGGCCTGGGGGATGACGGCGGGGGCGGCCCCGCTGGAGCGGGTCTTCGTGCTGGAGGGTTTTGCCACGCCGGAGGGGGTGGCGGTGGACCCGGCAACGGGGATTTCCTATGTCTCCAACATGAACTCCGCGCCGGAAACCTACTGGCAGGACACGGGGAAGGGGTTTATTTCGCGGATGGCCCCCGGGGGAAAGCTGGACGTTCTGCGGTGGGTGGACAGCACGCCGGAACATGTCCTGAACCAGCCGAAGGGGATGGCCGTGATGGCCGGATGGCTGCATGTGGCGGACAACCAGCGCCTGCTTTCCTTTGCCCTCGCGGACGGGAAGCCGGGGCCGGTCATCGAAGTTCCCGGAGCAGAGCGGCTGAACGACGTGGCCGCCTGCGACGGCAAGGTCTATGTCTCCGACGTGGCCACAGGGAATATCTTCCGGATGGACACCAAGGCGGGGAACGCGCTGGACGTGGTCGCGGAGATAGAGGGGGTGAACGGCCTGTATGTCCATGACGGGGTCCTGTTCGCCGTGTCCTGGACCCTGCATGACCTGTACACCGTGCCGCTGGACGGGTCCGGCCCGCCGAAACCCTTCCGCCTGTCGAACCGGTTCAAGAACCTCGACGGTCTCCATGTGCTGCCGGACGGCACTCTTCTTGTCTCGGACTTTACGGGCCACAAGGTCTTTGTGGTGTCGGCGAACCGCCGCCGGGCATGGCCCGTGGCGGAG
>JAKPUV010001091.1 GCA_029554925.1 Candidatus Hydrogenedentota bacterium
GTGCCGCGGGATTGCAACCGGCCGCCGCTAAATCCTCACCATCCGGGTGACGACGGTCTCGTCGGTCTTGAGGCGGTCCTTGTTGAAGTCCACGGTGTTGGGCTTGGGGACCATGTCGGGGGGACGGGGGGAAATGTCCGCGCCCTCGGGGAAGCCGTAGCTGAAGTCGGTGACGTGGAGCTGGAAGACGCGTCCGGCGTCCACGTCGAGTTCCAGTTCGAGGCCGCCGCCCCGGTAGATGCTGTGCGTGAGGAACCAGCGCATCCCGTCGCCCTGTTTCAGGGGGACGCCGTTCAGCCGGGCGGCCCGGACCACCAGCCCAGGCTCGGCGGCGATCTCAAGCACCTGCGCGCCGCGCGGCGAGTCGGCGCGGAGTTTCACCGTGCGCACGCCGTCGCTTGTCCCGTCGGCGAGAATCTCCAGCGTGGGCGGCGCGAGGGGGAACGCGGGGGCGGGCGCGCGGAGGTAGTCCGCCGGGCGCGTGGCGAGGGGCAGCAGGTCGTGGATGACCTCGCGGCGCGGGGTGTCGCCGAGTTTCTCGGCGGTCCAGGCGTCGGGCTCGTCGTCGCAGCTCAGCCAGAAGGCCTGGCCCGTGTCGGCGTTCAGGGCGTAGGTGAGCGAGTTGAGCTTGGGGCGTTCCGGCGAGAAGCCGGCCATGGACCCCGCGATGACCAGGGCCGCAACGCCCACGGCGAGGAAGACGGCGGAGGTGGTGCGCAGGTGGCCGCCGGCCATCCACGCGAAGAGGGGGAAGACCGCGCCGAGCAGGAGCACAAACAGGCTCACCTGGAGGGCGACGCCCAGCAGGAGAATGGCGGTGTAGAGGCCCTGCGCGGTGCCGGTGATAAAGAACATGGCCGGGAACGACAGGGCGAGCATCACCAGGGCGTCGCCGAAGCCGCACTTCTCCGGATCCTTCCGGCGCAGCATGAGCCAAAGGAACCCCAGGGACGCCAGCAGGAGGGGCACGAAGAGAAGGTAGCTCGCGCCGGGCATGAAACG
>JAKPUV010001132.1 GCA_029554925.1 Candidatus Hydrogenedentota bacterium
AGGCGTCGGCGAGCAGGTAGTTTTCGAGGAAGACCCGCTCCACCCGCGTGTCGCCGCTGAGCATCAGGGCCGTCCGCGCGGTGAAGAAAGAGTCGCACAGCCACCCGGCGCGCTCGCGGTGGGGGCAGTCCATGAACACGTCCACGGCGTTCTGGGCGAAGGTGGTGCGGGCCGCCTCAAACAGCTCGTTGAGCCTCGGGTCGGAGGCCAGGAAGGAGGCGCGGGCCGTGTCGTCGTTCTGGTAGAGCCGCAGGCCGTAGTCGCCGATCTCCATGCCGCCGTCGGGGGAGTAGAACTTCATGTAGCGCATGGTGTGCGCCTCGAAGCCCTCCAGCGCGTGGTCGCCGGGCTGGAGGTCAAAGGTCAGGGCGTTCACGCAGCCCAGCCGCTTCCAGTCCACGTCACCGTTGGTCAGGGCCTCGTCAAACAGCACATAGAGGCGCCCCGGCCGGGCGCAGCGCACCTTCATGCGGGGGAACCCGCTCAGGTTGATCCCCAGGTCGGCGATGGCGAAGTTCCCCGCGTCCAGCCGGATCACCGCGCCCGCGGCATCCTTGGGCTCGATCTTCGCCGTCTTCAGCCGCTGGAGGTCCATCGAGGGGACGGTTTCCAGCTCGCTCTCCGGGTATCCCCTGAGTTCCGGGCCGACGTTCACCAGGCTCCGGTCCTTCCAGAACTGCTTCGGCTCGTGCGGCCCCATGACGCCCCACGCGCAGACCTTTTCCGCCGGGTGGACGGCGAACTGGGGATAGGGGACGCCCCGGGGCAGCAGGGGCCTCGGGGCCAGGGCGGCGCATTTCACGGAAGCAAAGGCCGCGTCCGGGTCGGCGCGCCACGCGAAGGTTTCGGGGGCGAGGCGCCACACCTCGATCTGGGGCCGCTGGAAGCTGTACCGCTGGACCTTCTGGGCGCGCTCCGCGATGACGGTGCCCGGGAATCCGCCCGCGCCGTCGGCGCCCGTCCATGCGAGCGCCCGACCGCCGGCCACCACCTCCGCCTGAAGGAAGGACGGCTGGTCGAGGACGTAATAGCTGTTGGTGTTGTACCCGGCGACCTCCACGGCCACCACGTTGCGGCCCTCCCGCACGCGGCCCGCCAGGGGCCACACATCCACGCGGTACTGGCCGCGCCCCGCGCGGGCGGGGCCGTAGCCCAGGAATTCGCCGTTGACAAAGCAGCGGTACAGCGTGCTGCCCGTGGCGCGCAGGGTGAGGTCCTCCGCCTGCGCCTGCTCGGCGGACAGGTCCAGCACCGCCCGGAACCCCATCTGGAGGTTGATCTCCGTTTCGCGGCCCTCGGCCCACACGGGCGCGGCGGACACAAAGGCGGCGGGCTCCGCCGGGGCGGCGAGGGAAAGGCCCCCCAGCAGGACAACGAGAAGGGCGGACGGGGTCATGGGGATTCCTCCTGTGCGGAAAACGGGTTCCATTGGGCCGGGCAAACCGGGCCGCGCGCGTACCGC
>JAKPUV010001147.1 GCA_029554925.1 Candidatus Hydrogenedentota bacterium
GTCCGCGACGTCGGGCTCCTCGAAATCGTCGGAAGCCCGCGCACCATCGCCGCGCCCTCCACCCGCGAATCCCTCGGGGAGGACCTCGCCGCCCTGCTCGCCGCCGCGGTGCCGGAGGCCGCCCCGTGCCGCCTGCGCGACGCCGAAATGCTCAAGACCGCCCTGCGGGAGCTGGTGCTAAACATCTCGGTGGCCGAGGTGGGCGATGAGCTGACCCTGCTGGCGGAGGTCATCCTCGGCCGCGCCCTGCGTGAGGCGCAGGAAAAGACCGTGGAGCGGTACGGCCCGGCGCCCTCGCCTTTCGCCGTTCTCGCCCTGGGCAAGTTCGGCGGGCGCGAAATGAGCTACGGCAGCGACCTCGACCTGGTCTTCGTGTACGGGGATCCGGAGACCGCCCCGGCGCCGGGTTCCATGTCCGAGACGGAGTACTTCGCCCAGGTCGCCTCGCTCACCGTGAAGCGCCTCAAGGAGCCCACGCGCCACGGCGTGCTCTACGATGCGGACGCCCGACTCCGCCCCGACGGCGGCAAGGGAAACATCGCCATCCCCCTGAGCCGGTTCGTCCAGTATTACGCCGAGGAGGCCCACCCCTGGGAGCGCTTCGCCCTCATGAAGGCCCGGGCCGTCGCCGGGGACCCGGCCCTCCGCGACCGGCTGGAGGAATGCGCCAGAGGCGCCGCCTTCTCCCGCCCCGCGGGGCGCGACGCTTTGGAGCAGATGGACAGCCTGCGCGCCAAGGCGGCCGCCGCCGCGTCGCCCCTCGACCTCAAGCGCCATGAGGGCGGCCTGTCCGATGTGGAGTTCACCACGCGCCTGCTTCAGCTCCGGCACGCGGCGTCCTGCCCGGAGGTGCGGTGCTGGGGCGTGTTCCGGGCGCTGGGTGTGATGAAGGAGAAGGGGTTGGAGGAGGCGGAGACCTGCGACGCCCTGGCGGACGCCTACAACTTCCTGCGCCGCGTCATGAACCGGGTGCGCATGATGCGGGGGGACGCGGCCAGCGCCCTGCCGGAGGATCCGGAGGCCCGGGCCAATCTGGCCCGCCGCCTCGGGCTGGCGGGGGAGCTGCTCGATCCGGTTTCAGAGCACCGGAAACGGGTCGCCGAGCTGTACCGGATTGTGCACGACGAGGAAACGCGCCGCGCGCGGGGGAATCACTGAAAATCGGCCATGCTGGAGACAATCCCGGAGATCAGCCCGTATTCCAGGGCCTCCTCGGCGCTCAT
>JAKPUV010001148.1 GCA_029554925.1 Candidatus Hydrogenedentota bacterium
GTGGCCGCCTTCGGGGGAATGGCCGGGTGTCTCGCCGTGCAGCGCGGTCTGCCGTGGCAGGCGGCCCTGCCGGCGGGCGTGGCCGCCGGGCTCTTCTGCGGGCTGTTCACCGGCCTCCTGACCACGCGGGGCCGCATCGCCCCCTTCATCACCACGCTGGGCATGATGATGGCCGCGCGCGGCATGACGCTGGTCATGTCCGAGGCGCGCCCCGTTCCGGTGCCGCCGCCGCTCATGATCCTCGGGGGCACGGGCGCGTGGGGATGGTGGATGCCCGTGGCCGTGATGGTGGCGCTGGCGGTTCTCTTCTCCCTGGTCCTGCGCTACACCCAGTTTGGCCGAGCGCTGTACGCCGTCGGCGGCAACGCCGAGGCGGCCCGCCTCTCCGGCATTCCGGTGGACCGGGTGCGCGTCATCGCCTATTCGGTGAGCGGCGCCATGGCGGGGCTGGGGGGCATGATGCTCGCCGCGCGGTCCAGCGTGGCCTCGCCCACGGCGGCGGAGATGCACGAGCTCTACGCCATCGCCGCCTGCGTCATCGGCGGCGCGAGCCTCACGGGCGGGGAGGGCGGCGCGGTCGCGGCGATCGCGGGCGCGCTCATCATGAGCGTTCTCTACAACTTCTGCAACCTGAAGAACATCTCGGTGGACTGGCAGCAGGTGCTTGTCGGCGCGCTGCTGGTGACGCTGGTTTTCTACGACACCTGGCGCAAGCGCCGCGCGGGGCTGCTGAGGGAATAGGGCCGTTCAGGCCCTCTCCGCCGTCAGGGCGTGAAGGTGCCCGACCTCGGCGTCCGTCAGGCAGCGCCACTCGCCGGGGCGCAGCCCCTCCACGGGCAGCCCGGCGAACTCCACGCGCCGCAGCGCGTGGACCGGGTGGCCCACGGCGGCGCACATGCGCTTCACCTCGTGCTTGCGCCCCTCGTGGATCGTCAGCCGGATGAGCGAGGTCTTCGGGCCGCCGTTGAGCACCGCCACCTTCGCGGGCGACGTCATGCCGTCCTCCAGCCGCACGCCCGCCTCCAGCCTCCGCGCCGCCTCGGGCGTCACCGCGCCGAGCACCCAGGCCAGGTAGACCTTCTCCACCTCGAAACGGGGGTGCGTCAGGCGGAAGGCCAGCTCGCCGTCGTTGGTCAGCAGCAGCGCCCCCTCCACGTCGAAGTCCAGCCGCCCCACGGGAAACACGCGCGAGGT
>JAKPUV010001200.1 GCA_029554925.1 Candidatus Hydrogenedentota bacterium
ACGACGCCGAGCCCCGGGCCGGCCTTCCGCCCGCTCACCCACTTCATGGACGTCTCCTTGGCGAAGATGTAGGCGGCGAAGAGGATGGCGATGACGCCGGTGAACTGCTTGATGTAGCCGCCGTACTCCCCGACGCCCTCCTTGCCCACTTTGTACCAGACCCAGGTGGCCAGCGCGGTGCCGATCAGGGAGGGGAAGAAGATGGTCCTGACGAGGCGCAGGTCCTTGTTGCGCCGGTGGTGGTAGACGGCGTTCATGTCGAAGAGGATGAGCAGCGGCAGGAGCACGGCGGGCACGCGGTCCACGGGCATGACGAGCATCATCATCGGCAGCGACAGGATGCCCGCGCCGCCCGCGAACCCGGACTTGCTGATGCCCTGGATGATGACCCCCGTGAGCACGAAGGACCAGAAGAGCCACGGGCTGGTGCCGGGAAGGATGAACTCGTCGAGGAAGCCGAACATACGGCGCCCTCAGGTGCCGGTGTGGCCGAAGCCGCCGTCGCCGCGCGCCGTGGGGGGCAGCTCGTCGGCGGGCCGCCACACCGCCCGCGCCACGGGCGCGACCACGAGCTGGGCGATGCGGTCGCCCCGCCGGACCACGAAGGGCTCGTCCCCCGCGTTCATGAGGATCACCTTCACCTCGCCGCGGTAGTCCGCGTCTATGGTGCCGGGGCTGTTGGGCAGCGTGATCCCGTGCTTCAGGGCGAGGCCGCTGCGCGGGCGCACCTGGGCCTCAAACCCCGGCGGCACGGCGATGCGCAGGCCCGTGGGCACGAGGGCGCGCGCGCCCGGCGCGACGGTCAGCGGCTCCGCCACGGCGGCCCGCAGGTCCATGCCCGCGGCGTGGTCCGTCTCGTAGCGCGGCAGGGGCAGGTCCTCCGTGCCCGGCTCCCGCGCGATGTCCACGATCACCTCCTGCGGCTCGCTCATGACAGGTCAACCTCCGGCGGTTTCATGCCCCGGGGCAGCAGCGCCATGAAGGCGCAGCGGTCCGGGGTGAAGGTTTCGGCGGCCATCTCCAGCAGGGCCTCCGGCGTGACGGCGTCGAAGCCCGCCATGACCTCGCCGACGTCGAGGATACGGCCCAGGAACAGCAGGTTTTTCGCCGCGCGCGCCGCGCGGGACAGGGAGCTTTCGAGGGACATGAGCATGGCGCCCTTGATCTCCTCGCGGTTCGTCGCCACCTCCTCCGCCGGGGCGGGCTCGGTGCGCACGCGCCGCAGCTCGGCGCAGGCGAGGGACAGCGCGCGGCGCGTGTGTTTCCGGGCGACGGCCTCGTACACGTCGAACACGCC
>JAKPUV010000221.1 GCA_029554925.1 Candidatus Hydrogenedentota bacterium
CCGTCCCGGCCACCCGTTTTCTCCCCTCGAAAAGCGCCCTTTCGCAGCGCAAGCGGTGGATCGCCTTCGGGCGCAGCGCCCGCGGCGCCCTGCATGTGGACGAGGGCGCGCGCGAGGCTCTGCTGGTCCGGGGCCGCAGCCTGCTCCCCGCGGGCGTGACCGCCGTGGAGGGAAACTTCGACGCCGGGGCGGCCGTGCGCATCCTTGACCCGTCGGGCGCGCTCATCGCCCACGGGCTGGCCAACTACGGGAGCGGGGACATCCGGCAGATCATGCACCACAAAAGCGGCGACATCGCCGAGATTCTGGGGCACAAGGATTTTGACGAGGTGGTCCACCGGGACAACCTGGTCCTCCTCTAGCCGCACAGCACGGGAGACACGCCATGACATTGCGCGAGGAACTGGAGAGCATCGGACGCGACGCCCGCGGGGCGGCGAACCTCCTGCGGTCCCTGTCGCGCGCCGTGAAGGACGACGCGCTGCGCCGCGCCGCCGCGCGCCTGCGCGCCGGAAAGGCCCGCATCCAGGCCGAGAACGCGAAGGACCTGGAGGCCGGCCGCGCCAAGGGCCTCTCGGCCGCCATGCTCGACCGGCTGGAGCTCACCGACAAACGGATCGGGGCCATGGCGGAGGGGCTGGACATCGTCGCGGCCCTTCCCGACCCGGTGGGCGACATCGTCCACCAGTACGTCCACCCCAACGGCCTGCGCATCGCGCAGATCCGCCAGCCCCTCGGCGTGGTCGGCATCATCTACGAGAGCCGGCCCAACGTGACGGCCGACGCGGCGGCGCTCTGCCTGAAGTCCGGCAACGCGACCATCCTGCGCGGCGGCTCCGAGGCCATCCACTCCAACGTGGTCATCGCCGAGCTTTTCCGCGAGGGCGTGCGCGAGGCGGGCGCGCCGGAAAACGCGGTGCAGATCATCGGCACCACGGACCGGGCCGCGGTCGGCGAGATGCTCAAGCTGGACCGCCACATTGACGTGATCATCCCGCGCGGCGGCAAGAGCCTCATCGCGCGCATCTATGAGGA
>JAKPUV010001202.1 GCA_029554925.1 Candidatus Hydrogenedentota bacterium
ACCTCGCCCGGTTGGTGGACGTCGCGCCGACCTTCCTGGGTCTGGCGGGGCTGCCGCCGGCGGAGGGCATGTCCGGTGTGTCGCTGTTTGACGCGGGGCTGAACCCCGCCAACGCGTGCATCGCCTACACCTATGCGGAGAACGACTTCGAGAACAACATCCTCAAGGCCGTGCGCGACGGGCGGCACGCCCTGATCACCGCGAACCCCGACAACCCGCGCGGCACTTCCCCCATCGAGCTGTACGACACGGAGCACGACGCGAAGGAACTGACAAACGTCGCGGCGGACGCCGCCTACGCGGAGCTGCTGAAGGCGCTCACCGGGGCGCTGGACGAGTATCGCCGCGTGATTGAGGAAAACGCCCCGGAACCCGCCGGGGACGCCGCGATGAGCGGCATGGACATTGAGCAGCTAGAGGCGCTGGGATACCTCGGAAAAAATGCACCTTCCACGCCGTAACATGGGGGGGCGGTCCGCGGCGGTCGTGCTGGCGGGGATCGCCCTTCTCGGGCTGGCGGTCCGGCTGTACCGGCTGGACCAGGTGTCCTATGACGTGGACGAGTACCTGTCCTTCCGGTTCATCACCTCGCCGTCTGTCGGCGAGTTCCTCCGCAGTTTTCAGTTCTGGGCGCCGGACAACGTGACCCCCTTTTTCACGGCGCAGTATCTGGCCGCGCAGCTCTTCGGCGACCCCGAGCGCGGCATGCGCCTGCTTTCCACCGCCTTCGGCGTGGGGGGGATTCTGTTTTCCCATGCCGTGGGCGCGCGGGTGTTTGGCCGCCGCGCCGGGCTGGTGGCGGCGTGCTGCTTCGCCCTCTCGCCGATCCAGTGGTGGTTCGCCCAGAGCGGGCGCTCCTCGACCTTCTCCAATATGGCGGCGCTGGTCTCCCTCTACGCGCTGCTGCGCCTGCTGGAGACGCCGCGCGCGCGCGGATGGCTGGCGGCCCTCGCGCTGGTGAACCTGGCGCTGGTGTGGACCCATCCCATGCTCGGGCCCTTTGTGGCGGCGGAGTTCGCCGTTCTCCTGCTGCTGGGGATGCGCCGCGACCGCGCCCCGCTCTGGACCGCCGCCGCGCTGAACGGCGCGGTGATGGCCAGCGTCCTGCCCGTGCTCCTGCGGCAGGGCAAATCCATGTGGCAGCCCGCCGACGACTTCTACATGCGCCTGCCCTCGTGGACCTCCGTCTTCTACGACCTCTTCGGCGACGACGCCGCCATGACCGCCGACCCCTTCCTGTTTCAGGGACCATCGTGGCGCTTTCTGCGGGACTGGGCGCAGGAAGCGCTGCTGTCGTCCCACCGCTGGCTGGACCCCGCGCTGGCGCTCTTTTTTGTCGTCGTGGCCGCGGCCGCGCTTTTCACGGCTGTGCGCGGGTGGCGGGGCATCCTGCGGGGCGCGGACGTCTCCCGCCGCCGCGTGGAGGGCGTGACCCTGCTGCTGGCGGTCGCCTTTCTGCCGTTCCTGATGCTGGCGGTGCTTTCCCTTGTCTGGCGGCCCATGCTGCTGCCGCGCTACACCCTGTACAGCGCCGTGGCCCTCTATGTGCTCGCGGGGGGAATGGTCACCCGGTGGAATGGACGCTGCCTGCGGGCCGCCTGCGTTTCCGTGCCGGTGCTCCTCTTTGCGGCCCAGGCCGCGCTGGTGCTGCCGATGAATGTCCGGTCGCCCTACCGCGAGGTCGGGGACTTCCTGCGGCTTAACGCGTCGCCTTCGGACCTGGTGATTGTACGGGGCAACCCGATGGCGTGGGAGATCTTCGACGCCTCCGCCCCGGAATGTCCGCCCCCCCACATTCCCGCCTATTCCCTGCGTGCCGCCGCCGAAAAGGCGGCCCGGTTCCTCAACGCGGCCCCGGCGGGGGAGAACCGTTCCGCGTGGGTGGTCGCGGAGCCGTATGTATACACCCTGCCGCCGCCGGAACAGTTCACCGGCGCGCTTGACGCCATGGGCATGGCCCATGATGCGGTCTTCTTTCCCGGGATGAACGGCATCACGCTGTACCGGCTGCGCCGCGCTGGGGAGGCTCCCGCCGCCGAGACCTGTCCGCCCGGGCCGCTTGATTCGGCGCACGACTACGCCGGGCTGGCGGCGGCCCTCGGCCTGGAGGGGGCGGCGGCGGAGGCGGCCCTGCCGGCGCTTCGGCGGGCGGTGGACTCGCGCGAGTGGCCCCGCACGCGGTTCTACCTCTCCCTGCTGGCCTTCCAGCTTTTGGCCGACGGAGAGACGGCGCTGGCGCAGCGCGCCGCCGAAACGGCGACGGACTTGGACCCGGACTTTGCGCTGGGCTGGCTGGCGCGCGCGGTGGCGGCGGCGGAGGCCGGGGGGTGGGTTGCGGCTTCCGGGCATTACGAAAGGGCCGTTTCTCTGGACCCGTCCGGGTATTTTGGGCGTTACCGTGCGGTGCTTGAGGCCCTGTACGTTTCGGGCGACGGCGCCGCCGCGGCCGAAGAGATCGCGCGGCTGGACCGTTTTGCGGCCGTCGTGCCTTATGTGTTTCGTTTCCGGGCCGCCGACCCGGCCCGCGGGGAGGAGAACCCATGAGCGACCTGGTCCGCATGAGCATCACGATGGAGAAGGAGCTGCACGACCGGCTGGAGGAGGCCCTGAGGGCCGGGCCCGCCGTGAGCCGGTCGGAGTTCATCCGCGACCTGGTCCGC
>JAKPUV010001330.1 GCA_029554925.1 Candidatus Hydrogenedentota bacterium
GACTTCATCCGCCGGAACCCGAAGGGGCCGACCGGCCCGTTTCCCGTGGTGGGCACGGGCAAGCTGGAATCCGTCCGGCTGACGCCGCAGGGCATGGTGGAGGCGCCGGCGAGCGGGGTCAACTACCGCCGGGGCACCCCCTTCTGGGCCGTGGCGGACGAGCAGGGCAAGCGGGCGAAGATCCTGAACGTGCCGTTCATTTTCCCCGCGGACCCCATGAAGAACGGGCTCATGCTGTGCGCCCTGGGGGTGCCGGACGTGCGCGGCACTTCGAGCACCTATTTTTCCCTGTCGGACCGGTTCACGGACGAACAGGTCCGGGAGCCCCTCTCGGGCGGCCAGCGCATGAAGCTGGCCTTTGACGGCGCGGACACGGCGGAGGTCGCGCTGCCGGGGCCGCGGGACACGCGGGCTAAATATGGCCAGCCGGGGGCGTACACCACGGTCCCCGTGCGTGTCCAGGTGGACCGCAAGGCGGGCAAAGGCTTCGCCGAGTCCGACGGAAAGCGCGTGGAGCTCGTGCGGGGCGAGTGGTCCGAGTGGCTGGAGCTTCGCTTCAAGATGTCGGACAGCTTCTCCGTGGAGGCGCTGACGCGTTTCTACCCCATGGAGATCGGGGAGGCCGTGCGCGTCTATGCGGGCTGCGTGCAGTTCCACCCGCGCGCGCCCTACGCCCCCTTCACGCATCCGAGCGAGTATTCGGCGGAACTGGCGGAGCGCTACGGGCTCTACAAGACCATCGGCTGGGCCTATGACACCCACGCCCTGCGCCAGGGCGACCTGGACGAGGATGCCTTCCTGAAGGACGTGGACCGCACCATGGCGTGGCGCGAGCGGCTGACGCTGGACGAGCTGGACCGGGGCGGGTTTGACGTGCTGGTGAGCGCGTGGACCGCCACGGACCGGGTGGGCCACATGTTCTGGAGGTTCCGCGACCCGAAACACCCGTTCCACCAGCCCGACGCCCCGGAGAAGTGGGCCAAGGCGCTGGAGGCGACCTACCGCCGCGCGGACGAGGCCACGGGCCGCGTCATGGAACGCCTCACGCCGGAGGACACGCTGTTTGTCCTGTCGGACCACGGCTTCGGCACGTGGCGGACGGGCTTCGACGTGAACGCGTGGCTGAAGGAGCGGGGCTGGCTGACCGTGGCGGACCCGGAGAAGGCCGGGCAGGGGTTCCTGCAGGGGATTGACTGGACGCAGACGCGGGCCTACGCCGTGGGCCTCAGCTCGGTGTACCTGAACCTCCAGGGCCGCGAGACGCGCGGCGTCGTGGCGAAGGCGGACGCGGAGCGGCAGGTCCAGGAGCTGGCCGCCGCGCTGCTGGAGGTCACGGACCCCGGCACGGGCGC
>JAKPUV010001331.1 GCA_029554925.1 Candidatus Hydrogenedentota bacterium
CCTTGCCCTGCATGCGGGATCCCGTCGCGTTCTTCGGAGCAAGAAACAGGCGGAAGCATGCCGCTTCCGCCTGTTTCGTGGACGGGGCGGCCCCGGACCGGTCCGGGGCCGCCCCGATGAAAGGCCGGGCTAGAGGGCCGGGGTGAGCAGGCCCAGCACCCGCGCGACGGAGCCGATGACGGGGGCCGTGCCGCCGACCTCCTGGTAGCGGATGAACTCCACATGGCCGTCCATGTAGAGCACGTTGGAGCCGCCGGGGATGTGGTTGTAGCCGGACGTGTCGGTGGAGATCACGTCCATCATCATGAAGACCCCGCTCTGGGCCTGGGCGCTCGCGCCGGGGTTGTTGATGTCCGTGATGAGGAAGCGCTCGATGCCCTCGCGCAGGCGGTAGACCGTGTTGCCGCCGCCGTTTCCAACCCCGGCCAGCAGGTTGCCCGTGATGTCCTTGTCCATGGCCGCCATGATGCCCGCGTCGCTCTTGCTAAGGTAGGCCTGGATCAGCGAGGGGGTGAACAGCGACATCAGGCCGTTCAAGAGCTGGGTGGGGCCGTCGCCCGACGTGTCCACGCCGGAAATGTCCGCAATGGCGCCGATCATGCCCGCGAACGGCGCGATGGGCGTCATGCCGTAGCGCTCGTCGGTGCGGTCGAAGACCCAGCTCAGGTAGAGGTAGCTGGAGTCAATCGCGCGCATGCACTGGTCCACGCCGCCGATGACGTCAAAGCACCACTCGCCCGCCTTGGGGGCGCCGGCGGGGTAATGGGCCTTCTCGATGGACGCGCCCAGTTCGGGGTCCGACGGGCAGAAGACGATCATCGGGTCCGTCAGGTACTCGGGGTAGATGCTTGGCACCCGGGGCCCCATGTCCAGAGTCGAGTAGAATCCCGGCGGATAGTGGTTGAACGCGCCGGCGGCCAGGGGCGGGAAACTCATGCCCTTGGACTCGTTGGCGTACATCTTGAACACCAGGCCCCACTGCTTCAGGTTGTTCTGGCAGGAGGAGCGGCGGGCGGCCTCGCGCGCCCGCGCCAGCGCCGGCAGCAGGATGGCCGCCAGGATGCCGATGATCGCGATCACGACCAGCAGCTCGATCAGGGTGAATCCGGCTTTTCGTCTCATGGTCTGATTCCTTGTAAGTTATGACACAACGGCCCGCGTCTCCGGGCATCCGGCCCGGAAAACGGTTACTACCCACTGGACATTTTACCCGGCACCTGCTACTCTGGCTCCGGGACAGGTTGCGGGCACCGCCCCGAAGGGTGTAGGCTGAACGCCGTTCAGGGAGTGATTATGGGACTGAAAGCCAAAAAAAGTCAACCCCTTTCCGTGTCCGAGACGCGCCGCGAGCGCGAGCGGGCCGAACTCACCGAGCGGATCATGGACGCCGCGCGGGAGATGTTCGTGCGCGACGGGTACGAGGCGGTGACCCTGCGGAAGATCGCCCTGGCCGTCGAGTATTCCCCGGCGGTGATTTACCAGTATTTCAAGGATAAGCAGTCATTGGTGCGGGCCATCATCCGGCGGGACAGCGATGACCTGCGGACGCATCTGCGCGAAGGACTCAACCGGGAGACGCCGGTGGAGCAGCTGGTGGAGATGGCCCGGCTCTACGCCGAATGGGGCATCGCGCACCCCAACCACTACCGCCTCATGCTGGTGCCGCCCCCCGCGTGGATGGAACAGGACCGGGAGCTGAACCGCAGCGATCCCACGCCGCTGGAGCAGGAGATTCTCACCATGCTCTGGACGGTGGTCAAGGGGGCCATTGAGCGCGGGGAGCTCAAGGAGAAGTACGCGGACCCCGCCCTGGTCGCCGCCACGCTGTGGGCGGGGCTCAACGGCGTGGTCCTTCTGGAAATATGCGTCTCCCCGAAGGAGCGCGCCCGTCTGGGCGGCACCGACACCCTCTTCGAGGCCCGGTTCGCCACGCTTGTGAGCGTGTTCCTCGACGGGTTCCTCCGTCAGGGTGACGGGGACGGAACGGCGGCCGGGTGACTCCGGCGAAAGACGGAGGACACATGGACCGACTGACCGGCCTCATCGCGGCGACCTTCACGCCGATGCACCCCGACGGAAGCGTGGACCTGGCCCCCGTGCCCGCGATGGTGGAGGGGCTCCTGCGCAACGGGATCACGGCGCTCTACGTCTGCGGCAGCACGGGCGAGGGCCCGTCGCTCACGACGGAGGAGCGCGAGCGGGTGGCGGAGGCCTTTGTGGCCGCAGCCGCCGGGCGGCTGCCCGTCATGGTGCAGGTGGGCCACAACTCCGTGGAGGACGCAAGGCGGCTGGCGGCGCACGCCGCGTCCATCGGGGCCGACGCCATCAGCGCGGTGTCGCCGTCCTACTTCATCCCGGAGGGCGTGGCGGCGCTGGTCGAGACCCTGGGCCGCGTCACCGACGCCGCGCCGGACCTGCCCTTCTACTACTACCACATCCCCCGGCTGAGCGGCGTGTCCCTGAGCCCGCTGGCCTTTCTGGAGGCGGCCCC
>JAKPUV010001249.1 GCA_029554925.1 Candidatus Hydrogenedentota bacterium
GACAAGAACGCCTTCGTGTACCCGATGGTCGGCCCGGGCATGGCCTACCGAGACATGCTGACCGGCCCCCACATCCAGAGCCGGGAAGCCGGGGCGACGACGGGAACCCTGGACACCTCGGACAGTTTCTGAGACGCACCCCGCCCCCGGAACGGCCGCTGGCGGTTCCGGGGGCTCTTTTTCACCACAGCCAACCCACGGAGCGCCCCCATGAAATTTGAAACGCTGGCCGTCCACGCCGGGCACGGGCCCGACCCCGCCTTCGGCGCCGTCATGCAACCCATCTACCAGGTCTCGACCTTCGCCTTCAAGGCGTTCGGCGAGCCCGGCACCTACGACTACACGCGGTCGGGCAACCCGACCCGCGCCGCGCTCGAGGCCTGCCTGGCGACACTGGAGGGCGGCACCCGCGGGTTCGCCTTCTGCACCGGCATGGCCGCCGAGGCGACGGCCCTGGGCCTGCTCTCGGCGGGGGACCATGTGATCGTCCACGACGACCTCTACGGCGGCACGTACCGCCTCATGACCACCTTCGCCGCCAGCCACGGCATCCGCGCGGAGTTCGTGAACCTGCGCGACACGGACCGGCTGCGCGCCGCCATCCGCCCGGAGACGCGGCTCATCTGGACCGAGACGCCCACCAACCCCATGATGAACCTGCTGGACCTGGCGGCCATCGCGGACATTGCGCGGGAGCGCGGCGTGCCCACCCTCTGCGACAACACCTTCCTCTCCCCCTACTTTCAGCGGCCCCTGGAGTTGGGCATTGACATTGTCCTGCACTCCACGACGAAGTACATCAACGGCCACTCCGACGTGGTCGGCGGCGCGCTGGTCACGCGCGACGAGGCGCTGGGACAGCGCGTCGCCGTGATGCAGAACGCCCTCGGCACCGCCGAGTCCCCCTTCGACTGCTTTCTCGTGCTGCGCGGGGTGAAAACCCTGCCCCTGCGCATGGAGGCGCACCACCGCAACGCCCTGGCCGTGGCCCGCTTCCTGGAGGCGCACCCCAAGATTTCCGCCGTGCTGCACCCCTGGCTGGAAAGCCACCCGCAGCACGAACTTGCCAAACGCCAGATGACCGGCTGCAGCGGGGTCTTCTCGTTCCGCATGGACGGCGGCGGGGAGGCGGTCCGCAGACTGCTCGAGGGGGTCCGCCTGTTCACCCTGGCGGAGTCGCTGGGCGGCGTGGAATCCCTCATCGAGCATCCCTGGACCATGACCCACATTTCCATGCCGCCCGAGGCGCGGCTGGCCGCGGGCATCACGGAGGACCTCATCCGCATCTCCGTGGGGCTGGAGCATCCCGACGACCTGATTGCGGACCTCGCGGAGGCGCTCGACCGCGTCTGACGCGGACGGCGCGCACCCCATGGCACGGATCAATCCGGAAGACAAACTGCGGCGCATGGACGCGGCCCTGCCGAAGGTGCGGGGCCTTGTTCAGGAGTGCCGCGCCTGCGGGCGCGCCTGCGGCGCCGCGCGGACCGCTGGCGGCACGGGCGCCTGCCGCGCGTCCTCCGCGCCCGGCCAGGTCCGGTATGCCGCCGCCGTCCGGCACTTCGGCGAGGAGCCGATGCTGGTCGGGCGCGGCGGGTCGGGCACGGTCTTCTTCTCCCATTGCAGCCTGCGCTGCGTCTTCTGCCAGAACCACCAGATCAGCCAGGCGGGCGAGGGCGAGGAGCACACAGTCGCCGAGCTCGCCCGGGCCTTTCTGGACCTGCGCGCGGCGGGCGCCGAGAACATCAACCTGGTCACGCCCACGCAGTACATCCTGCCCATTTTGGAGGCCCTGCGGGAGGCGTATGCGGCGGGCCTGGACACGCCGCTCGTCTATAACACCAACGGCTACGACGCCGTGGCTCTGGTGGAGGCGCTGGCGGGGGTGGTGGATGTCTGGCTGCCGGACCTGAAGTACATGGACGCGGAACCCGCGCGGCGGTACTCCGGCGCGGCGGACTATCCGGAGACGGCGCGGGCGGCCCTGCGGGCCATGTGGCGCGCGGCCGGCCCCCTGCGGGTGGATGCGGACGGGATCGCCCTCGGCGGCGTGATCCTGCGCCATCTGGTACTGCCGGAAAACGCCTCGGGCACCTACGACATGCTGCTGTGGCTCCGCGACGAGGGCATGACGGAAATCACCCTGGGACTCATGAGCCAGTACTCCCCCCGGCACCGCGCGACGGAGCACGCCGAGATCGCCCGCCCCCTCACCCCCAGGGAGTACGACGACGTGGTGGACTACGCCGTCTCCCTCGGATTTGAGCACCTGCTGGTGCAGGAAATGGAAAGCCAGGAAACCTACCTGCCCGATTTCCGAAAGGACCACCCGTTCGAGGGTTAAACAGTCGCGTTTCGCCGGGAAATATGGTATCGTATGGGCCTGCGGAGACCGGACGCACCAATTGGCGTCCGCGCACGGTCACACGGGTGTGGGAGCCGCCCCCCGCCGCGCCGAAGGGCGGGGACGAGCAAGCCCGATACGCCGCGAAACCGCGGGATTCATTCAAGGGTCAGGCATCATTCTTCCGGGAGAGCACGCTTCCTGATGAAAATACACAGCACCGCCATCATCCACAAGGGCGCCGAGGTGGCGCCGGACGTGGAAGTCCAGCCGTACACCATCATCGAGGA
>JAKPUV010001276.1 GCA_029554925.1 Candidatus Hydrogenedentota bacterium
TCTTCGAAGGACCGGCGCCCGCGCCCGATCAGCCAGTTGGAGCAGAAGGCGGCCTACCGCGAGATCGGCGGGTCGGCCCCGGATTGCCGCCCCCTGCTGGAGGACCGCCCCGCGACGCCCGGCGAGGAGGACGCGCGGCTGAAGGACATCGTCACGCTCACGGACCAGATGGACACCGGGGGACGGCTGCGCTGGAAGGCGCCCCGGGGGAACTGGCGCGTGCTGCGCTTCGGGTACACGGTCACGGACGCGAAAGTCTCCACGGCCAGCGGCGACTGGCAGGGGCCGGTGGTGGACTACATGAGCACGGCGGCGCTGGAGGCGTACTGGGACCGCCACGTCCAGCCGCTCCTCGACGCCGTCGGCCCCCTGGCGGGGACGACGCTGAAATACCTGCACACGGACAGCTGGGAATGCGGCGGGATGAATTGGACGGAGGGGTTTGAGAAGGAATTTGCGGCGCGGCGGGGCTACGATCCCACGCCCTACCTTCCGGTCCTCGCGGGCGAGATTGTTGAGAACAGGGACGTGAGCAACCGTTTCCTGGCGGACTTCCGCAAGAGCATCGGCGACGCCGTGGCGGAGAACCACTACGAAGCGTTTGCGGCCATGGCCCATGCGCGCGGCCTCTCCGTCCATCCCGAGTCGGGCGGACCGCACGCCGGACCTTTCGACGGACTGAAGTGCCTCGGACGGAGCGACATGCCGATGGGGGAATTCTGGGTGCCGTCGCCGCACCGTCCAAAACCGGAGAACCGCTTCTTCGTGAAGCAGGCCGCCAGCGCGGCGCACATTTACGGGAAGCGGCTGGTCGCCGCGGAGGCTTTCACCTCCATCGGCCCGCACTGGGAGGACGTGTTGTGGAAGTCCGTGAAGCCAAGTTTCGACCATGAAGCCTGCGCGGGGCTCAACCTGTCCTTCATCCACACGTTCACCTGTTCACCCGCGGCCATGGGGCTGCCGGGACAGGAGTACTTCGCCGGCACGCACTTCAATCCCAACGTGACGTGGTGGGAGAAGGCGGGCGCGGTGGTTGGCTACATGAACCGCGCCCAGTTCCTGCTGCAGCAGGGGGCCTTCGTTGCGGACGTCTGCTATTACTACGGCGACCATGTCCCCAACATTGCCGAGCGCAAGGAGGCGGACCCCGCCGGGGCCCTGCCCGTCTTCGATTACGATGTCATCAACGAGGAGATTCTGCTCTCGCGGCTCACGGTGAAAGACGGGGGCTTCTCGCTGCCCAGCGGGATGACGTACCGCGTTCTGACACTGCCGGACCATGCGATCCTCTCCCTGGACGCGCTGGAAAAGGTGCGGCATCTGGTGATGGAGGGCGGAACGGTGCTGGGTCCGAAACCCGC
>JAKPUV010001277.1 GCA_029554925.1 Candidatus Hydrogenedentota bacterium
GACCAGCTCCTCTCGCGCGGCGGCATGACCCGCATGTACGCCACCGTCTCGCTCATCCTCATGGCCATGCTCTTTGGCGGCGTCATGGAGGCCGCGGGCATGCTGCCCCGCCTCGCCCGGGCCGTCCTCGCCGGCGTGCGCGGCGCGCGCACCCTCATCCCCGCCACCCAGGCCACCTGCGTGCTCTTCAACCTCTTCGCCGCCGACCAGTACCTCGCCATTGTCGTGCCGGGGCGCATGTTCCGCGCCGCCTACGCCGAAATGGGCCTCGCCCCCAAGAACCTCTCCCGCGCCCTCGAGGACGCGGGCACCATGACCTCCGTGCTCGTCCCCTGGAACACCTGCGGCGCCTTCGCCGCCGCCGCGCTGTCCGTGCCCACCCTCAGCTACCTGCCCTGGTGCTTCCTGAACCTGCTCTCCCCCGCGGTGGGCATCGCCATGGCCGCCCTAGGCCTCGCCCTCGCCAAGGCGGAACCCGAAAAGGAAGCGCCCGCCGAAGGGGAAAGCGCGGACCCGTCGGACAAGTCGGACACGTCCGACAGGTCAGACCCGTCCGACTGATCGGTCCGATGGGCCCGGCCCCCGCTGCGCAGCCCTACCGGGCATCCCCCTGGTCCGGCGGCGCATCGGGAACCTTGCTCATGGCGCGCTCAAACGTCTTCCGGTCCGCGCGCGCCGCGCGCCGCGCCAGATACTCCTCCGCGGCCAGCGCGGACACCTTCTCCGCGATGGCCAGCGTCGCCAGCTGGTTGATGGACACGTTCTCCCGGGCGGCCAGCTTCCGCACCTCGTTATGCAGCGAATCCGGCAAACGCAGGCTTATCGTGCTCATGGGTCAGCCTCCAATCCCGGCAAGAAGCGCGCCGGGCGTCACAACACCAATGCCAAACTGCCCCGCCCCCGCCATTCGTCAGATCCGTCGGACCGGTCCGACCCGTCCGACCCGTCCGACCCCTCCGACTGATCGGTCCGATCCGACCGATCGGTCCGATTTTCTTTCTCCTTCTCGCCCCCCGTCACACCTCCAGCGTGCCGCTTTCGATGTCGGCGATGAGACTGCGGATCAGGTCCTGGCTCTCTTTCGGGAACCCCCACTGCGCGATTTCGCGGTCGCTCAGGAGGTTCTGGAGCTGCGGCAGGACGAGCAT
>JAKPUV010001280.1 GCA_029554925.1 Candidatus Hydrogenedentota bacterium
TGCGTGGGCGTGGCGGACTGCGTGCCCGTGTGGCTCTTCGACCCTGTGACCCGGAGCGGCGCGCTGCTGCACGCGGGCCGGGAGGGTTCCGTGGCGGGGATATGCGCGGCGGGTGTCCGGGCGCTTCAGGAGGCGTATGGGGCCCGTCCCGGCGACCTTCGGGCGCAGATCGGCCCCTCCGCCGGCCCCTGCTGCTACGAAGTCTCCCCTGAAATGGCCTCCGACTACCGCCGCAGGGGGTATCCGGTCCGCGGCCGCCACCTGGACCTCTGGGAACTGAACACGCTTCAGTTGGCCGGGGCGGGGGTGCGCCCCGGCCACATGGCCGTTTCGGGCGTCTGCACGATCTGCGGGGACCGGTTTTTCAGTTTTCGCAGGAATAACAGCCGTGAGCGGAATCTTGCGGTGCTGCGTTTGGGCGGGAAACGCGGCGCGCCGGAGCGTTAGAAATGCCACAATAACATCATCTTGCGAAGTCCGACATGAGGCGTAACTTGCGGCCTGCCCGCCGTGTGTGCTAAGATGGCAGGCTAACGTATGCCGCTTTGACAAAGTGGGTTGCCGCCCACTTTTTTTGTTGGGAACAGGGCGTCTGCTGGCCCCCGTTTTCGGGGCGTCGGCGGACGTGCGCGGAGCGTGTGTCTTTTGATCGAAGTGACCGGACAGCTGTGGCGGATCGTGGAGCCTGAACTGGCCAGCCTGGGTTTCGAGCTCGTGGAGATCGAGTGCGTTCCCCACGGGCGCGGCCAGATTGTGCGGATATACATGGACAAGACGCCGGGCCGGATCAGCCTGGACGACTGCGCGATGGCCTCGCGGGTGCTCAGCCCCGTGCTGGACCTGCACGACGTCGTTCCGGGCGGGTACATCCTGGAGGTGTCCTCGCCGGGTTTGGACCGTCCGGTGCGCAAGCCGGAGCATTTTGTGAAATACACGGGCGAGCAGGTGAAGCTGACCACCCATGCGCCCGTCGGCGGGCGGACCCGGTTCACCGGGGTGATCCGCGGGCATGAGGACGGGATGATAGTGCTTGAAGTGGACGGGCAGACGGTGTCCATCCACGGCGAGAACCTGAAGAAGGCGAGACTGAACCGGTAGTGCGGAAAGGTGGACAGCCTTGGCAGACGAACTTAAAATCGCGCTGGAACAGATCGAGAAGCTGAAGAATGTGGACCGGGAGACCCTCCTGGAGGCCATTCGCGGCGCCATCGAGATGGCGGCCCGCAAGGGCATCCACCGGGCCGAGAACATCACGGTCGAGGTGGAGAAGAACACCCTGTCCTTCCTCGTCTTCGAGATCAAGAGCGTGGTCGCCGAAGTGCGCGACCCGGCCCTGGAAATTTCGCTGGAGGACGCCCGCAAGCTGAACCCGGACGTGGTGGTGGGGAACCGGCTCAAGGTGCGCACCCAGCCCAAGGACTTCGGGCGGATCGCCGCGCAGACGGCCCGCCAGGTCATCATCCAGAAGCTGAAGGACGCCGAGCGCGACCGCGTGTACGCGGAGTACAAGGAGCGCGAGGGCGACATGATCACGGGCAACGTGAAGCGCATCAGCTCCGGGTGCATCTTCGTGGTCATCGGGCAGGTCGAGGCGGTGCTGCTGCCGGGCGACCAGTCTCCGCGCGAGAACTACAAGGTGGGCGACCGGATCCGGGCGCTGGTGGTGCGGGTCGAAAAGACCCCCAAGGGCACCTCGGTCAAGCTTTCCCGCTCCGCGCCGGACCTGGTCCGCGCGCTGTTCGAGCTGGAGGTCCCCGAGATTTACGAGGGCACCGTGGAGATCCGGGCGCTGGCCCGCGAGGCGGGCAACCGCACGAAGGTGGCCGTGGCCTCCCGCGACCCCAACGTGGACCCCGTGGGCGCGTGCGTCGGCCTCAAGGGGTCCCGGGTGCGCGCCGTGGTCGAGGAGCTCTCCGGGGAAAAGATCGACATCGTCCGCTGGAGCGAGGACCCGGTCCAGCTCTGCGTGAACGCGCTGAACCCGGCGGACATCCTCAAGATGCAGCTTGACGAGGAGGCGAAGACGATCCAGGTGATCGTGCCGCAGGACCAGCTGTCGCTGGCCATCGGCAAGCGCGGGCAGAACGCGCGTCTTGCCTCGAAACTCATGGGCTGGAGCATTGACATCCGCGGCGACGGCGAGGGCAGGGCGCCCGAGACGCCGCCGGAAACCGGGGAGGAAGCCCCCGATGAACCCGTGGAGGAAGCCGACGGCAACGCAGCAACAGACGGTGACTGACGCAGCTTTTCCGATCACGTTTTGTTCGAATGCGGTTCGAGGCCGCGCACGCCGCCGCGCCCCGCTCGGTTCGGGGCCGGTGTTGTGGAGGTTTGAGTAGATGCAGACCATTTCAAGTTTCACGGAGCGACTGGGCCTCTCCGTTGACTGGGCGATCGACGCGCTCAGGCAGCTGCGCTATTCCGTCGCCGGCGGCGGCACAGAGATAGACGCGGACCAGGAGGAGCTGCTGATCGCCCTGGACGAGGAGCCGGGCCTGCTGGAGAAGAAGCTCGCCGAGCTCGCCAAGCAGGACGCGGCGCAGGCGAAGAAGGAGGAGGCCGCGGCGAAGAAGAAGGCCGCGGCGGAAAAGAAGGCAGCCGCGAAAAAGGCCGCAGCGAAGAAGGAGGCGGCCAAGAAGCCCGCCGCGAAAAAGCCCGCCGCGAAGAAGGCCGCCGCGAAAAAGAAGCCGGACGCCGCCGAGCCGGAAGAGGCGCCGGAGGAGGCGGTCCAGGCGGAGGTGATTCCCGCGGAGCCGGAAACGGAGCCGGAAACCGAGACGGCCGCGGAGGTGGCGGAAGCGGTTGTGGTCGTTGAGACGCCCTCCCCGGAGGAGGCCCCCGAAACGGAGGCGGTCCAGGAGGCCGCGGTCCCTGCGGCCCCCGAGCTGGAGCCCATCGCCGTCATTCTCCCCGACGAGCCCGTGACGGAGGAGGATGCCGAGCGCGCCGGCCAGGCCGCCGCGCAGGACGCGGCGACGGAGCATCTGGGCGCCCTGGCGCGCGCCGAGCTCAAGCAGCAGGAAATGGAGCGCCAGCGCGGCCAGAAGAAGGCGGAGAAGGAGAAGCAGCCTCCGAAGGAGGAGGTCGCAGCCCCGGTGCCCGACCCCGAGGTGCTGCGCGCGGTACTGGAACGGGACCGCCAGCGCAAGGAGCGCCAGCAGGCCCCGCCGGCCGCCCGCGGCGCGGCGCGCCCCGGACGCGACGCCGCCGGGCCGAAGACCGCCGGCCGCAAGGAGCAGGCCCCGGTGCTGCTCACGCCCGAGGAGCTGGAGCGGGCGCGCGCGCGCAGCATGGAGAAGCGCGGCGGCGCCCCGACCAAGGCCGCCAAGCAGAAGCAGAAGAAGGAGAAGGCGGAGCGCCTGCGCATTGTGGAGGAGGACATGCAGCGCGAGGCCGTGCTCGCCGTGCGCGAGTTCCAGTCCGGCTCCGCCGCCACGGGCTCCAAGAAATACCGCCGCAGGCGCCGCGACGGCGACGAGGCGGGCGACAGCGGCATGATGCTTCTGGGCACGGTCGTTGTCGAGGAGACGCTGACGGTGGACCAGCTCGCGGCCCAGCTCGGCCGCAGCGCCGCGGACATCATCGTGGACCTGATGGACATGGACATCATGGCCACCAAGAACCAGATTCTCGACATGGAGCAGATCCGCCACATTGCGGACAAGTACTCCTTCAACGTCGAGGTCGCCATTCCCGAGGAGGAGAGGGTCTTCGCCGAGGAGCCCGACCGCCCCGAGGACCTCGCCCCGCGTCCCCCGGTGGTCACGGTCATGGGCCACGTGGACCACGGCAAGACCTCGCTGCTGGACCGCGTCCGCCGGACCAATGTGGCGGATTCGGAGGCCGGCGGCATCACCCAGCACATTGCCGCGTACCAGTTCGAGCTGCCCGGCGGCGGCGTGACCTTCCTCGACACGCCCGGCCACGAGGCCTTCACCCAGATGCGCGCCCGCGGCGCCCACGTCACCGACGTGGTGATCCTGGTGGTGGCCGCGACCGACGGCGTCATGCCGCAGACCGTGGAGGCCATTGACCACGCGAAGGCGGCCGAGGTCCCGATCATCGTCGCGGTGAACAAGTGCGACCTGGAGAACGCCCAGCCGGACCGGGTCCGCCAGGAGCTGACGCAGTACGGGCTGGTGGCCGAGGAGTGGGGCGGCGACACGATCATGCGCAACATCTCCGCGCGCAACGGCGACGGTGTGGACGACCTCATGGACCTGCTCACGCTCCAGACGGAGCTGCTCAACCTGCGGGCCAACCCCAACAAGCGCGCCCGCGGCGCCGTGCTCGAGTCCGAAATCACCACGGGCCAGGGCCCGGTGGCCTGGGTGCTCGTGCAGTCGGGCACCCTCCGCGTGGGCGACACCTTCCTCGCGGGCACGACCTACGGGCGCGTCCGCAGCATGGTGAACGCCCGCGGCGAGGAGATGAAGGAGGCGGGCCCGTCCATGCCTGTGGTTGTCACCGGGTTCAGCACGCCGCCGGACGCGGGCGACATCTTCATCGTGACCGAGGAGGAGCGGGTCGCCAAGAGCATCGCCGAGAAGCGCGCCGCCGCGCTCCGGCTGAAGCGCGGGCCCGCAGTGAAGCACATGACGCTGGAGGACTTCCACAAGCGCTTCTCCGAGGTGGAGAAGAAGGTGCTCAACGTCATCGTCAAGGGCGACGTGCAGGGCTCCGTGGACGTGCTCCGGTCCAGCCTGGCCAAGCTCGGCAACGAGGAGGTCAGCGTCAACATTGTCCACGGCGGCGTCGGCGCGGTCAACGAGTCCGACATCATCCTGGCCGGGGCGAGCGACTCGGTGGTCATCGGGTTCCACGTCACGGCCAACCCGAAGGTGCGCAAGCTGGCCGAGCAGGAGGGCGTCGAGATACGCACCTACCTGATCATCTACGAGATGATGGACGACCTGCGCAACGCCCTTGAGGGCCTGCTGGCGCCCGAGAAGCGCGAGGCCATCACGGGCCACGCCGAGATCCGCCAGGTCTTCCGCTCGTCGGCCCTGGGCAACATCGCCGGCTGCCACGTGCAGGACGGCGAGGTCTCCCGTGGCGCCCTGGCCCGCCTCGTGCGCGACGGCGTCGTTGTCTACGACGGGAAGATCGAGTCGCTCCGCCGCGGCAAGGACGACGCGAAGTCGGCCGCCGCGGGGTTCGAGTGCGGCATCAAGCTTGAGCGCTTCGACGACGTGCGCGCCGGCGACGTCGTCGAGGTGTACAAGATTGAGCAGATCGCGAAGACCCTGGACTGATCCGGGGCCGTGACCATCGGTCTCCTGGAGATGGACTTTCTCGTGCCCGGCGCGCGTTCCCTTAAGGAGAAGCGCTCCGTGGTCAAGAGCCTGAAGGACCGGCTGCGCGCCCGCTTCAACTGCTCCGTCGCCGAGGTGGCGTTCCAGGACGTCTGGACCCGCTTCCGTCTGGCCGTGTGCGTGGTGAGCGGCGACAGCCGCTTCGCCAACACGCAGCTGAATGAAATCGTCAACTTTGCCTCCTCGCACCGCGGCGCGGTGCTGGCGGACCACCGGATCGAGATGCTATGAGCGAGAACAGCAGGGCCACCCGCGTGGCCGAGGTCATACGCGAGGAGATCGCGCGGCTGCTGACCAAGGGGCTCAAGGACCCGCGGATCGGCTTCGTCTCCGTCATGGAGGTGCGCATGTC
>JAKPUV010001297.1 GCA_029554925.1 Candidatus Hydrogenedentota bacterium
CTTCGGCGGTCAGCAACGCCATGAGCCGGCTCTTCAGGGACGGGCTGTCCCCCGATGCGGAATAGTCCCGCTCGAAGGCCAGCTTCTTGAGATCCTCCCCGGCGTAGCCCAGCAGGGTGTCGTAGGACTTCTCGGGGGTTAGGTCCAGGTTGGCGGCCCGGACATCGTCGTGTCCGGGACGGTGGCACTGCACACAAGCCCGGTCGAGCACAGGCTGCACCAGGGTGTCGTAGCGGAGGGGCCACGCGCCGTCGGGCTCGGGGCGGAGCCGGGACGGCGCGCGCCGCGCGGCGAGGAAACTCCGCTGCGGGGCGGGGGCGGAGTCGCGGGACTCGTGGCACCCGACGCAGCCCAGCGTCTGCCCGGGCTGGACGTAGGTGAGGGTGCGCATGGTGCGCAGGGCGCGCCCGGCGCGGTCCAGCGCCTGGAAGAACACCGGCACCCCGGAGGGCGCCGCAAAGTGCGCGGAACCGTCGGCCTCCACGGGCACGGTGCCGAGAACGAACTTGCCCGTGTCCTCGGCGGACACGCCCAAGACCGGCCGGTTCATGAAGGGCTGCACCTTGGGGACAACGGCCACCACGCGCAGGCGGTCCACCTCCCCCGGCGCGACCCCGGGACCGAGGCCGCGGTGCACGTCCTGCAGGAGGAAGGCCCCGTCTTTGGGGGCCGCCCAGTCCACCGTGTCGGCGACAACTGGCGGCGCGGGCCGGGGCTTCAGGGGGATCGGCGTCTCGCAGGAAATGTCCGGGTCGCGGTGGAGCAGCGTGAGGTTGCCGAAGCGGTCGTAGAGATAGAGTCCCGAGGCGTTGGGCGGGTTGCGCGTGTCGCCGGGCTTCATGTAGGTGTGGGGCGGCAGGGGCCGGTCGGACCACGACACGAGGTAATGGTCCTCCGACAGGGGCCACGGCCCGGCGTAGTAGCTGGAGGGGCCGCCCTCGGTCTCGGGAAAGCAGACCTCCGGCGTGATCCGCTCCAGGGGCGCCTCGAACTCCGTGCCGAGGGCGCGGTCAAGCAGCACAAGCGACCCGCCGGTGATGGAGTGGTGCGCCGTGGCGGTGAACACGAGGCGGCGCGAGCCGGGCACGGGCCGCGCCTCGAAGACGCACTGGGGGCGCGTGGTGAAGTTGCCGTAGACCAGCTGCGCGTTGGTCCCGTCGGGCCGCGTGGACCACAGGCTCATGAAGTGCCCGTTGAACCGGTCTATGTAGTCCCAGCGCGCGTAGATCACCTGGCCGTCCCCGGCGACGGCGGGCGTCCACTCGAAGTTCTCGAACGCGGAGATGGCGCAGAGGTTCCCGCCGTCAGGGTCCATGCGGTGCAGGGTGAACACCGGCACCGGCCGCTTCAGATCGCCGCCGCAGCGCACAAAGCTCTCCGGCTGGGTCGCCGCAAGGGTGGCCGACGCGCTGTCGCGGTCCGCCTGGAGGCTGACGCCCTTGCGGGTGGAGCAGAACACCATGTCGCCGTTCGGAAGATAGCGCCCGTCAAAATCGTTGTACCGCCCGCGCGTGAGCTGGCGCACCCCGCCCCCGTTCAGGTCCATTTCGTACAGGTGGTAGAAGGAGTCCTCCGGCAGCGCGTCGCGGTCGGTCTTGTCCGCCATCTCGGCCAGGTCCGGATAGTGGCGGCAGTAGGCGAAGAGCACCCGCGCGCCGTCATGCGACAGGTCGGGACGCAGGAAATTGCCCTCGGGCCAGCCCTCGGTCAGACAGCGCAGGCGGGGATGCTCCCCCTTGAACCCGGAAAGGAGATAGATCCCGCCGCCACCCCGGGAGAACCACCCGTAATACTGGTCGGAGACATGCGGAAACAGTGTGGGCGCCCGCTTCACGAACAGGATGTCATCAAAGTCCAGCAGCGGGTTCTTGAACGAAAGTGCCCGCACCGCCCACAGCAGTTTTTCCTTCGCCTGTTCTCGGTCTTTGGGGGAGGCGTCGGATGGAAGGGCTTCGGCGCGCGCCGCCGCCGCCTCGAACCGCCTCAGCTCCGCCCCCGCGTCCGCGTCCAGCGCGCGCAGGTTCCCGGCCAGCGCGCGGCCCCGCGCGATGACCGCCGCGGGGTCCATCAGCGAATCCCCCGCCTCCCCGTGCGCGGAGGACCACTCGCTGACGCTGCTCTGCGTCGCGGGCCTCCCCAGCGCGGCGTTCGCCTCCGACCCCGCCGGAAACACCTCCACCTCGTCCAGATGC
>JAKPUV010000025.1 GCA_029554925.1 Candidatus Hydrogenedentota bacterium
GGGCCTCGTCCTCGACGTAGGCCTCCATGGCGGCGCGCCAGCCCTTCATGCCGGGATCCTCCCAGAGCTTGAGCTCCTGGGGATTCATGGAATAGCGCCAGACACCCTTAGCCATCGCAGCCTCTCCTTGTGAACCCGTTCCGCTTCCGTTCAGCCCTTGCGTCCGCCCTACTGCGCATAATGAGAATAGTCCATCCAGCCCGAGGTCCTGAGCGCATGGGCAGAGTATAGCACAACGGGCCTGGAAGTTCAAGAGGGGGGGCTTTTCGGGGGCTTCCGACCGGTCGGCCGGACCGGTCGGACCGGTCCGATGGAGGGGGTCTGTCGGACTTGTCCGACCGGTCCGACAAGTCCGGCGGCCCCCCGCGCCGCGCCCCCCCTCCGCGCTTTTCCACTCAGTTGTTCAGGGTGTCGTCCCAGTCGTTGTCGTGGACGAAGCAGGTGGCGCGGCGGCCCTGGGCGTGGTTGTTGAAGTTCATGGGGCGCTTGACGTTGTAGACGCGGTTGCCCGTGACCTCGATGAAGCCGCTGCCCTCGTCGAGGTAGACGCCGCCGGGCCCGCCGGGGCCGTTGTCGTGGATGTGGTTGCCCCGGATGACGGTGCCTGGCTGGTTGCCGAGGGTGTAGACGGCGGCGCCGTCGTCGCGCTTCTGCATGACGTGGTGGATGTGGTTGTCGAGGATGCGGTTGGCGCCGCAGGGGGTGGGGGTGGCGTAGCGGAAGGGGATGTCATACGCGCCGCCGCCCGCGTCCTCCTCGCCCCAGCCCCAGCCGACGGAGATGGCGGAGTAGGGCAGGTCGTAAAACTCGTTGCGCGCGATCACCACCCCGTTCGCATACCCCACAAAAACCCCCACGCTCCCCTCATACTCCACCCCGCAGTTCCGGAACGTGCACTCCGAAATCACCGCGTCGCGGGTGGCGCCGTCTCGAGAGTCCGGATGATGATCCTGCCGGTCCACCCCGCCGACAGTCACCGCCGTGCCGCCGATGTCCTCGAAAACGCACTGGTGGAGGGTGGCCCCACCATCGACCCTCACCGAGCCCACGCCAAACCGCTTGAAAACGCACCGGGACAGCACGCTGTCGCCTAGAGACATCCCGTGATCATCCTCCTGAT
>JAKPUV010000036.1 GCA_029554925.1 Candidatus Hydrogenedentota bacterium
ACCTCCAGCCGCTCCGCCTCCGGCAGCTTGAACAGGTTCTCGCACGTGGAGTGCTCCCACGACGCGCCCAGCCCCAGGATTTCCTGGCCCGTCTTCTCGGGGGACAGGGTGATCACGAAGTCCCCGCCGCCGGACTTGTCCGCCAACGGGATCGGGGGCTCTTGGGAAAGCGTCTTCGCCCCGTCCTGCGTCGTCATCCACACGTCCACCGAGTCCGCCGCGAAACCGGGCGCGGCCAGGGCCAGCAAGAGGGCAAGCAGGGTCATTCGCCTCATGGGGAGTCCTTTCTTCCGGTGATGGAACGTCCGCCCGGGTATTTTAGCCGACATCCCTGGAGAGGGTAAAGAAACGGGCGGGGCGGGGCGGGGAGGTGGTCCGCAGATGGCGCAGATTTGCACAGATTCAGAGCGGGAAGGCATTTTCGGTCGGGGAGGGACGCTTTGCGGGCTCGGGCAACAGGCCGTTTTACCCTCTTGGCGGCTCTGCGCCTCCGTGTGAGTCTTTCCGGAAAAGAGCGCGGGAATCGTCAATGTTTCTATTGTTTCCGACCTATTCCGCCTTCCAGAGGAAGCGGTAGTTGAACCGGCGGTTGGGGGCGCTGTCGCCGTCGGTGCAGAGGGAGATGGGGTCTTTCAGCTCCGCCGGGTTGTCGCACCAGTGGAAGTCGAAGGCGAGCTCGGCGGCGGCGGGGCCAAAGAGGTCCCGGGGCAGGGCGAGTTCGAGGGATTTTCCCGCATAGCGCAGGGGGACGGTGACCGCGTCGGTCCAGGCGCCGGCGGCGGCGTCCCAGCGCTCGACGGTCGTGGTCTTGTCGTCCACGATTTTCCGGTTCACCAGCAGGTCATAGCCGAACCATCCGGTGTCGTGGTTGTGGTCGGCGTCCACGAGGAGGAGCATCCAGTTCGGGTCGGTGTGCGGTGTGAGGCCGGTGGCGGTCTCAGCGAGGAAGGCGACCTGCTCGCCGCTCACGGCGGCCTTGCAGGTGATGATGTCGTTGCGGCCGCTGGTGTTGGTGTAGTGGAGCCCGCCGTAGCCCTTGTGGTCGCGGTGCGCGGTGTCGCCCGCCGTGTCGCGGTATTCCACCGCCACGGTCTTCCAGTCGTCAAACGCGCCGTCCACGGCGACGTCCGCGGTGCCCGTGTTCACGGGCAGGGGCCGCGCGCCCTTGTAGCGGCGGATGTTCTGGGCCATCTGCATGTAGTAATTGTCCGTGTAGCCGCCGCGCATGGGGTGGATGCAGCGGTTGAATTCGGGGTTGTACTGGTCCACGAAGAAGTAGTTGCTCTTGCGGCGCATGAAGTCGAAGGTCTTTCCCTCGCCGGGGGAGTACTTGCCCGCCGTCCACTCGTTCCAGTCATTGATGTAGAGGAACTGGGGGTTGGCGGCGAGGGCCTCGTCCCAGCGCTCCTGGAAGTAGATGCCGTAGCCTTCCGGGTGTTCCACGGTCTTCCCGAGCCAGGGCACCTCGGTGGGCACGGGCAGGTCCTGGTCGTTCAGCTCCGGCTGGCCGTGGGCACGGGTCCAGGATTTCCCCGTCAGGCTGGACGGGTGCTGGGCCGGGGTGACGGCGGCCTCCTCCGGCTGGCCGTTGTGCCGGGAAACCAGGTCGGCGGGGTTCATGTCGCGCACCTGCTGGTTGCCCAGGTCATAGCCGAAGCTCCAGCGGTCCTCCGTGCCGATGAACCGTTTGCCCGCCCACTCGTAGTAGCCCCACCACATGTCGCGCAGTGTGAAGAATTCCTTCACCTCCTTCGTGTAGTCCTTGTAAAACTCCTCGCAGTAGTCCGGGTCGTTGAAATGGGGGTGGTTCGGGTCGGTCTTCGCCGCCGGGTCGTAGTTGGGGTTCGGGTGGTTCGGCACCTGGCCGTTCGCGTCCACGAAGGGGTTGGCGTTGTACAGGAGCAGGGGCTTGCCGTCCCAGTAAAACCACAGGTCCTTGTACTTCTCCGCCTTGTACACCTTCTCGTAGAGGTCCTGCACCACCGTGATGGAGGGGCCGTTGAAGGACCAGAAGCAGAACTGCGGCACCTTGTTCCCCTCGGCCTTCATCTTCTGCATCGTGGGGAAGAGCACGTCCCACTCGTCCCAGTAGCGCACGGCGTTGGTCACGTCCATCACGAGCACGTCCACCCCCGCGTCGGCCAGCATGGAGATGTCTTTCCGGATGACCCACTCGTCGCGGCTGAGGAAGTAGCCCATCTCCGGCTCTCCCCAGTGATACGAGCCCTCGGTCCACAGCGGGTGCTTGCCGTCCAGCCGGGCCGACGGGTCCTGTGCCAGGATCTTCGCAACGTCCGCCGTGTAGGGCGACGTCATCTGCGACAGCCCGTCGGTGTGCCAGGTGATGTAGAAGATGCCCACCACGCGCCGCTGGTCCGTCTTCAGCGGGCCGACCTGCGCATGGTCCGGCATGGTCCGCCCGAGGGCGTCCGTGGCCACCCAGGTGTCGGCAAACAGGTCGCGGAAGGCGGTGGCCTCCTCCGCAAAGAGGGGGGCGCAGAGCGCGAGCAGGACGGCGGCAATCACAAGGCGGGGGTTCATGGCGGACTCCTGGGTTCGGGTTGCGCCCGGGGGCGTTCCGCCGATTATACGCAAGCGCCGGGCGGGTTGCCTAGCGCAGCGCCTTGTCGAGTTCCCGGCGGAGCATCATGCCCTCGCCGGGACCGCTGCCCGCCTGGTCGTGCCGGACCACGCCGTCCTTGCCGATGATGAGGACGCGGGGGATGCCGGAGACCTGGTAGAGCGCGCCGACGGTGTTTTCCGTGTCGAGCAGCACGGGGAGGGAAAGCCCCTCGCTCTCCAGGAAGTTCTTGACGCGCTGGGGCGGTTCGCCCAGGTTGACGGCGTACACGGCGACGCCCTTGGGCCCGTACTCGGCGGCGATCTCCGCGATGTCGGGGATCAGGGCGCGGCAGGGCGGGCACCAGGTGGCCCAGAAGTCGAGCAGAACGACGTCTTTTCCCAAGTGATCCTGTAGGGAAACCGATGTTCCGTCCAGAGTGGGCAGGGTGAAGGGCGGGGCTTCTTGTCCGGAAAGCGGCCCCTGCTGGAACAGCATGCGGTACAGGAGCCAGACCACCACCGCGATGGCGAGCAGCAGCGTCACAATCCTGCGGCCGGGGGAGGCGCAGCAGGTGGGGCAGGCCTGTCCGGGGGCCGCCGTCTCACAGGCGGGTGTGGGGGTGTCTTCTGACATGAGTTGCTCCTTGCGGTATGGAGATTCCGATGCCTTGTATAACCGCGCGGCGCGGGGGGATATTCGCCGTTTCCCGCCTATTCCATGGGATACCGGACGCCCCAGAGCGCGCGCAGGGCGTCCAGGGTGCCCATGATCTCCAGGGTTTCGTCCAACGGCATGATGTCGCTCTCCGTCCGCCCCGCCCGGATGCCCTCCATGACCTCCCGCGCCTGGTGCGTGTATCCGTTCCCCTCGCAGGAAACGTCCACCTCCTCCATGACCATCTCCGGCGTGGTCAGGCGGGCACGGTCGGAACACCAGAAGGGGGAGGGGACGAGGATGCTGCCCCGGGGCCCGATGATCCGCGCCTCCTGCGGGGTTTCCGCCAGCACGGCGCTGGACAGCACGGCCAGCCCGCCCCCGGGATAGCCCAGCACCGCCGCGTTCACCCCGTCGGCGCCGTTTTCGCAGAGGTCCGCCAGGCCGGTGAT
This sequence comes from Candidatus Hydrogenedentota bacterium, assembly GCA_029554925.1. Classification (GTDB taxonomy): domain Bacteria; phylum Hydrogenedentota; class Hydrogenedentia; order Hydrogenedentales; family CAITNO01; genus JAAYBR01. The sequence continues at coordinate 3,670 of JAKPUV010000036.1, forward strand.
CCGGTTCGGGGCGCTTCCGAAGACCATGGCGGCAAAGGACACGGCGTACACCCCCACATCCAGCAGCGCGCCGCCGCCGAAGGCGGGGTCAAAGAGGCGGCTGGCGGGGTCGTAGGCCTCCTGGAACCCGAAGTCGGCGTAGACGATGCGCGGCGCGCCGATTTGGCCCTCGGCCAGCCACCGGCGCGTGTGGCACATCGCGGGCAGAAACCGGGTCCACATGGCCTCCATGAGGAACAGGCCGCGCGCCCGGGCCTCGGCGACCATCTCCTCCGCCTCGCGGCGGTTGATGGCAAACGGCTTCTCGCACAGGACATGCTTCCCGCCGCGCAGGGCCAGCAGGGTGTTCTCCCGGTGGCAGGAGTGCGGTGACGCGATGTAGACCACATCCACCTCCGGGTCCGCCGCGAGGGCCTCATAGGAGGCGTGGCGGCGGGGAATGCCGTACTCATCCGCAAAGGCGTCCGCCGTCGCCTGCGACCGCGACCCCACGGCCGCCACCTCCGCGTCCGGCAGGGCCAGCAGCCCCTCGACCATCTTGTGGGCAATGGTGCCGGTGCCCATAATGCCCCAGCGGAGGATGTCGGTCATGGTGTGGTCTCCTTTTCCGGTATAGTAGTGCAAACACGCGGAGGCTGTCATGTCCAAGGGCCTGTTCTTCCAAAACATCATCGCCGTGATCTGGGACTTCGACCGGACGCTGTCGTCGCGGTACATGCAGACGCCGCTCTTCGAGGAGTACGGCGTGGACGAGGAGGCCTTCTGGCGCGAGGTGAACGCGCTCCCGGCGTTCTACGCCCGCGCGGGCATCCATGTGCACCCCGACACCTGCTACCTCGGCCACCTGCTGACCTATGTGCGCGACGGGCGCATGAAGGGGCTGACCAACGCGCGGCTCCGCGAGCTGGGCGGCCGGATTCCGCTGTTCGAGGGGCTGGCGGGGCTGTTCGACCGGCTCGACGCCGTTTTGGCGACGCCGCGTTTCCGCGAGGGCGACCTGCGCCTGGAGCATTATGTGGTGAGCACGGGCCTGGCGGAGATGGTGCGCGGCAGCGCCATCGCCGGGCGGCTCGCCGGGGTGTGGGCCTCGGAGTTCATCGAGACCCCCGCCGGGCCGGGTTTCGACCCGGCGGGCACGCCGCAGCCGGGCGAGATCAGCCAGATCGCCGCCATCCTCGACAACACGACCAAGACCCGCGCCATCTTCGAGATCAACAAGGGGGTCAACAAGCTGCCGGGCATCACGGTGAACGACGCCATCCCGGAGGAGGAGCGCCGGGTGCCGGTCACGCAGATGATCTATATCGCCGACGGGCCCAGCGACATCCCGAGTTTCTCCGTCGTGCGCAAGCACGGGGGCAGGGCCTATGCCGTGTACGATCCGTCCTCGCAGCGGCAGTTCCAGCAGGTGGTCGCGCTGCAGGAGTCCGCCCGGGTGGACGCCATCGGCCCCGCAGACTACCGCGAGGGCTCCCACACCGACCTGTGGCTGCGCACCCAGGTGGAGCGGCTGGCGGAGGGCATCATGAAGCGCCGGCAGGCCGCGCTGGAAAGCCGCATCGGCCCGGGACCCACGCACGTGTGAGGCCATCCCAGGGCTATGACTGCGCTTCAGCAAGGGGACTGCGGGCAGGTGCGCCGAGGTGGCACGGGCTTCCAGCCCGTGGTTTGGGTTATGGGCGCGGCCCCGAAGACACGGGCTGGAAGCCCGTGCCACCTCCCGATGCCTCCTCGTCATCGAAGTGCTTCCGCAGGAAATCCTCCCATCCGGCGAGGTACTTCTCCATGGACATCACGAACCCATCGTTGTGGTCTCCCCGGATTTCGAGGAACTGCTTGGGCGCGGTGATCCGCTCATACAGCCCCTTTCCGTTGCGGTAGGGGATGAGGGTGTCGTCGGGGCTGTGGACCACCAGCACCGGGGCGGTGATGCGGCCCACCTTGTCCTTGCTGTTGAACGGGGAGGAGCAGAGGGCCCGCACCGGCATAAACCAGAGTTTCTCGCGGGCCACGTCGGGCACGGAGAGGAAGGTGCTTTCCAGCACGACCGCGCCGGGCCGCACCTCCTGCGCCAGGTCCGCCGTGACCGCACCGCCCAGGGACCGCCCAAAGAGAAGGATTTGCTCCGGCGGAATGCCGCGCGTGTCCGTCAGGTGCCGCCAAGCCGCCCGCACATCCGCGCGGCAGCGCTTCTCCGACGGGCCCTCCCCCTCGCTCAGACCGTAGCCGCCGTAGTCATACGCGAGCACGGAGAAGCCCAGTTTCCGAAGCAGGCCGATGGATTCCAGCCGGTCCGCGATGTTGCCCGCGTTTCCGTGGGAAAACAGCACCGTGCCGCGCGGGTCCTCCTTGGGCACCCACCACCCGTGGGTGTTGCCGAAGGGCGTTTCCAGCCACACGTCCTCAAACGCCCACCCCATGGACTCAGGCGTGCGGTAGATGTCCCGCGAGGCGGGAAAGAGCGCCTTGTCCTGAAAGAACCAAAGCAGGGCCACCGCGATGACGTAGGCGGCCGCGGCGCAGCAGAGGAGGGTCAACAGCATCTTTCCCGCCCCCTTCACCGTTCCAGAGACACGGAGGGCGTCGCGCGTTCGCGGACGTCCGACAGTTCGAAGAAGTCGCGCCTGGAGAACCCAAAGCCTCCCGCCACCAGATTCGTCGGGAAGGACTCCACGGCGTTGTTCAGCTCCCGCACGTTGCCGTTGAAGAAGCGGCGGGCGGCCTGGATCCGGTCCTCCGTCATCACCAGCTCATGCTGGAGCGACAGGAACTGCCCGCTGGCCTTCAGGTCGGGATACGCCTCCACGCGGACCATCAGGCGTCCCAGCGCGTCAGTCAGCCGGTTTTCCAGCCCCGCGAGCCGGGGGCCGGGGGCGGTCTCCGCCATGCACTCCGACCGCAGGCGCGTCACCTCCTCCAACAATCCCCGCTCGTGGGCGGCATAGCCCCGCACCGTGGCCACCAGGTTGGGGATCAGGTCATGGCGGCGCTTCAGCTCCGTGTCAATGTCCGACCACGCCTCCCCGCAGTGGTTGCGGTAGCGCACCAGCCGGTTGTACGTGACCAGCAGCCAGAGCAGGGGAACCGCCATGACGGCGGCCAGGATCAGGATTGGGTCCATGCGACATTCACTCCCATGTCTTCCTGCGCGAAAAGGTATTCGGGCATCCGCTCCCGGATTCCCTGGAGGAGGTAAAGGCCTTTCACGATTTTCTGCGGGGCAAGGAGTCCGTCCGTGTGCACGGCGATCCAGTCCCGGGCCACCTCCAACTGGAGCTGGGGGTGTCCGAGGAGAAGCTCCATCATGCGCGGGTTGCAGAAGTCGTAGGCGAACTTCCGGTCCATGCAGGACACCCGGAAAGTCCTGGAAAACTCGATGGACTCGAAATCAATGTCACCGCACCCCGACAGGCCCGCAAAACCGCCCAAGAGCCCCTCCGGCCCGAGGGCCAGCCCGGGAAAGGGGCGTTCGAGCTGGAGAAGCATGATCGTGGCGCGGTGGGTGGCCTTGTCCTTCCCGCGCCCGGTGGTGCAATGGTAGTCAAAGGCAAGCACCCGCAGGTTTCCCAGCCTGCCGCCGAGGATGTTCTCGCAGAACTCGTCGGTGGCGTTTTTCCTCACCGCCGCAAGAAAATCAAACTGCCGGTGCACCACGGCGTTGTAGTCCTGGTACTGCAAGCGCAGCTGTGCGGCCAGGGCTTTCATGGCCCTCTTCCGTCTGTCCCGGAGAAGAAGCTTCAGCAGCGCGAGGATCGGGATCGCTGCGGCAAGCGCCCCAAAGACCAGGTATTGATAGTGCGCGGCATACTGCAGGTTCATGCGCGGATGGGTGTCCGGTGAAATGTCATGACGGGGGGCGGCGGCCCCCCGGCCGGGAGAAGATATCTTTAAGGGCCTGAAAGGCGCAACCGGAGCGGTCAGGTTTCTGATCATGCCCGTTCCTGTCCCGCTGCGGCGGTGTCTGCAAACAGATGCTCCGGGAACAGGTTCCTGATCTCGTGCGGCAGATTGATGCGGACCAGGATTTCCTCCGGGCTCAGGCATTTCTCCATGGCCACGGCGAGCCAGTCGTTTTCTATCTCAAAGGCGATCTTCCGGTGCTTCAGGAGGAACTCCATCATGCGCGGGTGGCAGAGGTCATAGGCGAGGCGGCGGTCGCGGGACTGCACGTGGAAGGCGTTCGAGAACTCGATGGACTCGAAGTCAATGTCGCCCAGCCCCAGCATGTCGCCCAGCCGCTCCAGAAAGATCTCGGGGCGGACGGTGACCTCGGGGAAGGGCCGTTCCAGCCGCAGGAGGAAGAAACTGAACTGGTGGTGCTGGGTGTTCTTGCCGCTGCCGGTGGTGTAGTGGTAGTCGAAGATCAGCACCTGCCGGCCCCGGTGGACGCCGTCCAGGATGTTCCTGGCGTACCGGCTGTGCCCCTGGTTGATGCGGTTCAGAAACTGGAACTGCTTGGGGATGCCCCGGCTGCGGGCGTGGTAACGGAGCCCCAATTGGGCGGCCAGCGCCCGCATGGCCTCCGTGCGCTGCCGGTCGGCCAGGAACGCGAGCATGCCCACCACGATTATGACGCAGACGAACATTGCGAAGAGGAAAAAGCCCGGCTCCATAAATGCGACATCCTCCCGTGAACTGCGGACACGCCGCCGAACAGCGGCACCAGCATACCACCGGAAACGCCGGGGACGCACGGAGCGCCGGAGGCGTTCCGACAAGAGATTGCCACGTCGGCCGGGGCGGCCGGCTCGCAATGACGCGGCGAGCGATGGCCTTATGACAAACCGGCCCGTGCCGCGCCATAGCGATGACTGCGGAAAGGCGCGTCATTGCGAAGGAGCAGAGCGACTGAAGCAACCTCGTTCTCGCTTGGGCTTCGGTTCGCACGATGCCTTGTTCGGCCCCGCGGGCTACCTCGCCGCCGTGCGCGCCTCCAGCCGCTCCATGTTCCTCCGCGCCTCGGCGAAATGGGGGAGGGCGTCGAGGGCGCGGGTAAAGTATTCCCGCGCCGCGTCGTACTCGCCGTACCGCGCGCAGAGGGCCCCCGCGTTGTTCAGGATCGCCGCGTCTCCGGGGCCGTAGGCGGTGATGCCGTCCTCCAGCAGACGCAGCGCGCGGCGCAGGAGAGGTTCGGTGTCCGCCGGGGGGACGGCGCTGGCTTGGCGTTCCCGCAGAGTTTCCTCGGCACGGCGGAAACAAATGTCCGCGCGGATCGCATCGGCGGTGAACTCGCCGGTGAAGGAGTCGCGGTCCGGCCAGTCATAGTCGTGCTGGCAGTCACGCGGCGGCGGGTCCGGCTCCCCCGGACGCAGCACCCGCCAGAGCAGCCCCTCGGGCACCGCGCGGTTGCCCGATTCGGGCCGGAACCGGACCGGCTTCTCCATGTAAAGCGGACGGTCGGTGTTCAGCAGCAGGGCCTCCAGCAGTTCGGGGTCATACCGGCGCAGGGGAAACTCCCCCACCTTGGCGCGCAGTTCCGGGGGGATGCCGGGCATGCGGTCCACCTCCAGATAGCCGTATTTGCGCAGGTCTTTCACGTCGGGACGCAGGCCGAGGACGGTCTGCAGGTACATCACTCCGAACCCCGCATGGTCCGACTCGGAGACATAAAAGGAATTCTCGGGCAGCGTGTCCAGAACGTTACTGGCGTAGCACTCGACCCAGCGGTAAGAGGAACGGTCAACGGCGGCCCAGTCCGGACGCAGGGTGGCCAGGAGCAGGAGGGAGGCCGTGGCGGACAGGGCGGCGCCCCATCGGCCAGTAAACCCCGGGACGCGCCGGGGCAGGTCCACCAGCACGGCCACGCACAGCACCCCGGCGAAGTAGGCGGGGATGGGGAACACGGACATGACCTGGAGCCATTCGCGGGTCAGCTCGAAGTTTTGCCAGAACGCGAACCCGGCGACGACCGAGCCGGAACAGGCGGCCAGCAGAAGCGCCAGGCCGCGGCGGCGGCCGCAAAGCACCGCGAAGCCCAGGAGATCGAGCCCCATCAGGCCCTGGGTCCACCACATGTTGAACAGCGCCGTCGCCTGAAGCCCCATGCGTTCGGCGGTGCGGGGGTACTGGGTCACCATGAAGTCAAACTGTGTCCGGCGCACATGCCGCCAGAAGGTGGGCCAGGTTTCCGGGTTGCCCCAGTCCAGCGGCGGGTTGGCCGCCGAGCGCACAGGGAGGTAGAGAAACAGCCCGACACATACGGCCGCGGACAGCAGCGACAGGAGCGCGTAGAACGCCCACCGGCGCACGGAGGGGAGGCCTCCGGCGTGCTGCGCGTCGCGGATCAGGACGTAGCCCGCAAAGCAGGGCGTCAGCAGGATGAACGTGTTGTGTCCCGCCATCCCCAGGCCGAACACGACGGCGAAGGCCGCCAGCGTGGCGTTGCTTCGGCTTTGCTCCCAGCAGACCAGCAGCAGGAGGGAGAGGCCGAAGAGGAACGCGTTCAGGGTGTACACCTCGGGGATGACCGCCTGCGCCAGCACGGCGGGAAGGAACCCGA
>JAKPUV010000037.1 GCA_029554925.1 Candidatus Hydrogenedentota bacterium
TCGGGTTCCTTCCCGCCGTGCTGGCGCAGGCGGTCATCCCCGAGGTGTACACCCTGAACGCGTTCCTCTTCGGCCTCTCCCTCCTGCTGCTGGTCTGCTGGGAGCAAAGCCGAAGCAACGCCACGCTGGCGGCCTTCGCCGCCGTGTTCGGCCTGGGCATGGCGGGGCACAACACGTTCATCCTGCTGACGCCCTGCTTTGCGGGCTATGTTCTGGTCCGCGATGCGCGGCATGCCGGGGGGCTGCCCTCCGTGCGCCGGTGGGGGTTCTACGCGCTCCTGTCGCTGCTTTCCGCCGCCGTGTGTGTCGGGCTGTTCCTCTACCTCCCTGTGCGCTCGGCGGCGAACCCGCCGCTGGACTGGGGGAACCCCGAGACCTGGCCCAACTTCTGGCGGCATGTCCGCCGCACGCAGTTTGACTTCATGGTGACCCAGTACCCCCGCACCGCAGAACGCATGGGGCTCCAGGCGGCCGCGCTGTTCCGCATGTGGTGGGCGCAGGGGCTCATGGGGCTGGACCTCCTGGGCTTCGCGGTGCTTTGCTTCCGGCGAAGGGGTCTGGCGCTTCTTCTGGCGGCCTGTTCCGTGTCCGTCGTCGCGGGGTTTGCGTTCTGGCAGAACTTCGAGCTGACCCGCGAATGGATCCAGGTCATGTCCGTGTTTCCCATCCCCGCCTACTTCGCCGGGGTGCTGTGCGTGGCCGTGCTGGTGGACCTGCCCCGGCGCGTCCCGGGGTTTACTGGCCGATGGGGCGCCGCCCTGTCCGCCACGGCCTCCCTCCTGCTCCTGGCCACGCTGCGTCCGGACTGGGCCGCCGTTGACCGTTCCTCTTACCGCTGGGTCGAGTGCTACGCCAGTAACGTGCTGGACACGCTTCCCGAAAACGCTTTTTATGTCTCCGAGTCGGACCATGCGGGGTTCGGGGTGATGTACCTCCAGGCGGTCCTCGGCCTGCGGCCCGACGTGACGGACCTCCGCCGGTACGGGTATCTGGAGGTGGACCGCATGCCCGGCATCCCCCCGGAACTGCGCGCCAAGGTGGGCGCGTTTCCCCTGCGCCGGCATGACCCCGAACTGCTGGAGTCCCTGCTGCTGAACACCGACCGTCCGCTGTACATGGAGAAGCCGGTCCGGTTCCGGCCCGAATCGGGCGTCCGCGCAGTGCCCGAGGGGCTGCTCTGGCGGGTGCTGCGTCCGGGGGAACCGGACCCGCCGCCGCGTGACTGCCAGCACGACTATGACTGGCCGGACCGCGACTCCTTCATCGGCGAGTTTACCGCCGATGCGATTCGCGCGGACATTTGTTTCCGCCGCGCGGAGGAGGCCCTGCGGGAACGCCAAGCCGGCGCCGCCCCCCCGGCGGACACCGACCCTCTCCTGCGGCGGGCGCTGCGCCTGATCGAGGACGGCGTCGCCGCCTACGGTCCCGGAGACGCGGCGATCCTGAACAACGCGGGTGCCCTCTGCGCGCGGTACCGCGAGTACGACGCGGCGCGGGAAT
>JAKPUV010000045.1 GCA_029554925.1 Candidatus Hydrogenedentota bacterium
TGCCGTGACCGTGCTGCTGGCCGCGTGCCAGACCACGGCGCCTGCGCCCGCCCCTGAGACGGAGGCGGCCTGGATGCCGCTGGTGACCGGCAACAGCCTGGACGGATGGACGGCCCGCGGCAGCGCCAAATGGCGCATGGAGGACGGTGTCATCATCGGGCAGTCCCCGGGCGGGCAGGGGCATCTCTACGCGGCGCCGGTCCTCCAGGACCTGGAGGTCAAGGGCCTGTTCCGCGTCACCAGCCAGGGCAAGAGCGCGAACAGCGGCCTGTACTTCCGTGCCAACCCGCCGGCGGACGAGCCGGACGGGTATCCGCGCGGCTACGAGGCGCAGATCTGCAACACCCACGACGCGTTCACCGGGTGGCTGTGGAAGCCCGGCACGCCGACGGGCAAGGCGTCCGCGCTGCTGACGAAGGACGGGGAGTGGCTCTCCCTGCGGGTGCGCGCCGTGGGCGACGAGATCACGATCTGGGTGAACGACACCGAGGTGACGCGCCACCGGGACGCCGAGTACAAGACCGGCCTCTTCGCGCTGCAATGCCACAACGACCAGATGACCATCGAGGCGAAGGACCTGTACTACCGCGACCTGGGCAAATCCTGACCGTGGCCGGCCGGGAGCAAGCCCCGGCGGCGTGACAGGACGGACTTTCCCCGGACAAGGGGGATGGTCTATACTGGTTTTTCCGCATCCGGGAACGGTCTCCCGGACCCCGCGGGACGCATCCAACCGGCCGGCGCGCGCCGCCAAGGAGGGAGAAGGTCATGTCTGGAAACCGCCACACGGTGCTGTTTGCCCTATTGGTTGTCGCGGCGCTGCTCTGCGGATGCGGCGGCCCGTCCGCCCCGGCCACGGCCCCGGCCGCGCCGGGCGCCCCCGCCGCCGCCCCGGCGAAGGCGGAGAAACCGGTCGAGCTGTCGTACAGCGTGTTCTTCCCGCCGACGCACATCCAGTGCCAGATGGCGGAGGAGTGGTCGCGCGAGGTGGAAAAGCGCAGCAACGGCCGCATTAAAATCAACGTGTTCCCCGGCGGCGCGCTCACGCAGGCGCCCCAGTGCTATGAGGGCGTGGTGAACGGCATCTCGGACCTGGGTATGAGCTGTTTCGCCTACACGCGCGGCCGCTTCCCCCTGCTGGAGGGGCTGGACCTGCCCCTGGGCTACCCGAACGGCAAAGTGGCCACACGGGTGGCGACGGAGCTGACGGCGAAGTACCAGCCCGCGGAGACGGCGGACACGCATGTGCTCTATGTACACGCCCACGGCCCGGGCATCCTGGCGAGCAAGAAGCCCGTGCGGACCATGGACGAAATGGCGGGCCTGAAAGTGCGGGCCACCGGCCTCTCCGCCAAGATCGTCACCAGCCTCGGCGGCACGCCGGTGGGCATGAGCCAGCCGGAGACCTACGAGGCCCTGCAGAAGGGCGTGGTGGACGCGACGCTGTGCCCCGTGGAGACGCTCAAGGGCTGGAAGCAGGGCGAGGTCATCTCCACCGTGACGGACAGCTCCGTCATCGGGTACACGACCTCCATGTTCGTCGTGATGAACAAGGCGAAGTGGGACAGCCTGCCCGCCGACCTTCAGGCCGTCCTCACGGAGGTGAGCGCGGAGTGGGTGGCGAAGCAGGGCGCGGCGTGGGACCAGGCCGATGAGGAGGGCCGCGCCTTTGTGGCCGGGCTCGGCCACGAGACCATCGCCCTGTCCGACGAGGAGAAGGCCCGCTGGAAGGAGGCCGTGAAGCCGATCCTGGACGAGTATGTGAAGGGCTGCGCGGACAAGGGGCTCCCGGGCGAGGCCTTCCTCGCCGACCTCCAGGCGCTCATCGCCAAGTATGCGGCGGAGGCGGTCTGAGGGCATGGATGAGGGCGGTGCCGGTTTTCTTGGCCTGGTGAAGCGGGCGGACCGCGCCTACCTCCGCGCGCTCCGCGCGGTGGTGCTCGCGCTGGCCGCCGTGTCGGGCCTGGCGATTCTCGCCATGATCGCCGTCACCTGCGCTGACGTGGTCCTGCGGGCCTTCGGCCGCCCGCTGACGGGGGCCTTTGACATCGTCCGCGTGGCCGGCGCCGTCGCCATCGCCTGCGCCCTGCCCTACACCACTGCGGTCAAGGGCCATGTGGCCATTGAGTACTTCTTCCAGAAACTGAACCGGCCGGGGCGCATTCTGGTGGACACGGTCTGCCGCCTGCTGGTGATGGGCCTCTTCAGCGTGTTCACCTGGCAGTGCGTCATGTACGGAAACTCCCTGCGGCGCACAGGCGAGGTGTCGCTCACCCTCCAGATCCCCATGTTCTGGGTGGCCTACGTGATCGCGGGCGCCTGCGCCGTCACGGTGCTGGTGAAAATCCACAACCTGCTGCACCCGGGGCGGGAGATGATCAAGCCATGACGGCGGTGCAGATCGGAATCCTGGGCTGCGTGATGCTCTTCGTCCTGCTGGCGGCGAGCATGCCCGTCGCGTTCGCCATGGCCGTCGTGGGCTTTGCGGCCTTCGCGTTCATGGTGAACCCCGCCGCGGCCTTTTCCATGGTGACGGCGGACCTCTTCGAGACCTTCTCCTCCTACAGCCTGACCGTGATCCCGCTTTTCGTGCTCATGGGGCAGGTGTGCTTCCATGTGGGGATCAGCCGGCGCCTGTTCAACGCGGCCTACCAGTGGCTGGGGGCGCTCCCCGGGGGGCTCGCCATGGCGACGGTGGGCGCGTGCACGGCCTTCGGCGCCATCTGCGGGTCCGGCCCCGCCACGGCGGCCACCATGGCGTCCGTGGCCCTGCCGGAGATGCGCCGCTACCACTACAGCATGGAGCTGGGCGCGGGGGCCGTGGCGGCGGGCGGCAGCCTCGGCATGCTGATCCCCCCCAGCGTGGTCTTCATCGTCTACGCCATCATGACCGAGCAGTCCATCGGGAAGCTTTTCATGGCGGGGGTGCTGCCCGGCCTCCTGATCGCCGCCATGTTCTGCGGGACCATTTACCTCAACTGCCGCCGCCGTCCGGAGCTGGGCCCCGCCGGCCCGCGCACGACGATGCGCGCGAAGCTGGCGTCGCTGGCGGGCGTCTCCGAGACCCTCGCCCTGTTCGTGGTGGTCATGGGCGGCATGTTCCTCGGCTACTTCACGGCCACCGAGGCCGCGGCCATCGGCGCGGCGGGCAGCCTGGCCATCGCGGCGGCGCGCCGCGAGCTCACGTTCAAGATGCTGCGCACGGCCCTTATGGAGACGGTGCGCACCTCCTGCATGGTCATGGTCATCGTGGCGGGCGCGGTCATGTTCGGCCATTTCCTGGCGCGCACCCGCATCCCCTACCTCTTCGCCGAATGGCTCGGCGGCCTGCCCCTTCCGGGATGGTCCATCATCGCGTCCATCATCCTCTTCTTTCTCGTGGCGGGGTGTTTTGTGGACGCCCTGGCGCTGGTCCTGCTGACCGTGCCGATTTTCTACCCGGTCATCACCAAGCTGGGCTACGACCCCATCTGGTTCGGCGTCATCATCGTCGTGGTCACGCAGATGGGCGTCATCTCGCCCCCCGTCGGCGTGAACGTCTACGTGGTCAGCGGCATTGAGCGCGACATCCCCCTGTCCACCGTTTTCCGCGGCGCCATGCCCTTCCTGTGGACTCTGGTTCTTGCCGCGGCCATCCTGGTGGCCTTCCCCCAGATTTCCCTGTTCCTCCCGGGACTGATGAACTGACCAAGGAGGCCCGCGCGCAATGACCACCGAACCGGCTCCCGACACCCCCTACCGCCGCATCCTCTTCTGCACCGACTTCTCGGAAAACGCCGACCACGCCTTCGACTACGCCCTGGACGCCGCCCTCCGGCGGCCCGGCTGCGCGCTTTTCCTGCTGCATGTCGTTCCGGAGCCGGACGCCCAGTTCTGGAAGACCTACCTCTACGAGGTGGAGGGGGTGGACGACAAGGCCAAGCGCGACATAGACGCCCGGGTCGCGGAGACCTACCGGCCGCGGATTCCCGAAGGGGTGGACTTCCGCGTGGAGATGCGCGTCGGCAGGGACTACCAGATGATTCTGGCGTTTGCCGCCGAGGTCCATGCCGACCTCATCGTCATGGGCCGCCACGGCCACAGCGCCCTGGAGTCCGTCCTCTTCGGCAACGTCACGGAGAAGGTGGTCCGCAAGGCCGCCTGTCCCGTGCTCGTCGTGCCCCCCGCGCCCCGGAAGACCTCTTAGGCGGGCGCAGGGGCCGGAAAGCGTTTCCGCTTGGTGCCGCAAGCACACGGTCAGGCGGACTTGGGGGGCGCCGGTTCGCTGGTCTCCGCGTCTGCGGCGGGGGCGGGTGTCCGGCCGGTGATCCCCCGCGCGAAGACCGCCGCCAGCAGGAACATGCCCGTCAGCAGGAGTCCCCGCGTGCCGCCGAAGGGCGGCGAAGCGGCGGGGAAGAGGAAGGGCCACATGCCGTCCTGCTGGGAGACGAAGAGTCCGAGGGCAAGGGCGGAAAGCCCCAGATGGCCCCGGCGGATCACGATCTCATTAAGGAAGGCGGTCAGCGCCAGGGCCATGGCCAGTCCGCAGCCCAAGGTCATGGGCAGGGAGGCGAAGTCGTTTTCCAGGAGGGCATAGCCGACCGGCAGGGGCAGGAACCACAGGGCCCACAGGGTGCCCGAGACCAGATGCGCGGGCACCCGCCCCAGGGGCAGCAGGCGGGGCAGGAGATAGCCGCGCCACCCGATTTCCAGCCCCAGCACGCACAGGGAGAAGAAGACGCAGCCGAGGAGCACGCTGGAGGCCAGTCCGGCCCCGAGCAGCAGGCCCGGAAACGCGCCGCGCACCGCCTCGGGCATCTCCGCGAGGTTCACCTCCAGATCGCTCAGCAGGGTCGAGAGCCCCCACTGGGGCGGCACCCGGGTCACCGCGGCGTTGACGCCATAGGCGGCGGCAAAGAGCAGCGGCACCGCCACGGCCAGGCGCGCCGCCGCGCCCGCGGGCACGGGCCAGATCCGGGGCAGGGGGCGGGCGGTGCCGGGCGCGGCGAGGGACGCCGCCAGCGCCCCGACGGCGGGCACCCACATCACCGCCAGCAGGTAAAGGGAGTGGAAGATGTTTGGCTCGTCGTGCACGACAAAGCCCGCGGCCTGGCCGCCCGCGAGCAGGGCGGCACCGAGTCCGAAAGTGACCAGCAGAAAGACAACCAGGCCTTTTTTGTCCATGGCGTGACGAAATGCTCCCATTCATGCGCGGGGTCTGCGGCGCTCCAGAAACGAACGCCCCGCCGCCCCCGCAGGGTGACACGGCCGGAGCGGCCGGCACAATGGTACAATACCCGGGTGCCTGCGGGAAAGGCGCGGCCTTGCGGCGCGCCCCGGCCCCGCGGGGTCTGCCGTCCGCCGGGCGGCCACCCGGGAGAACCTCCATGAAGACGTCCCTGTTCCGCATAGCCCTTCCCGCTTTGCTGCTGCTGGCCTCCCTGTCCGCGCCGGCGTGGGAGCACCACCCGCTGTTCACCGGACCCGCGCTCTCGATTCTGCCGGAGGCGGCGCAGGCCGCGCCGGTGCCCGTGGAGCCGCTGGAGGCCTTTCTCCTCTCCGTCGAGGCGGAGCTGGCGGAAGTGCTGGCGGCCGAGGAGGCCTGGTCGCGGGAGAACCTGCCCATGTACGCGCCGCGCCCCGACGCGCTGGCCTTTGCCCCCGGCAGCGCCCGCACGGTCCGCGAGCGCTTTCTGCAGGCCATCCGGGTGAACCCGGAGATGATGACCCCGTTGTACGCCTTCAGTCTGGCCGGAATGGCGGCCTATGAGGGCCGCAAACTGAACGCGTCGGAGGTGTCCGTGCTGGAGGACCTGAGCGCCCTCGATCCCTTCGAGTTCACCGCGCTGGAACCCGGCGCGCCGGTCGCCCCGCTGGACGTGGTGGCGGCGTCAAGCAACGAGCCGGACTACGGCCTTGACGTGGGGCTCTTTGAGGACAACGGCACCCCGGCGGGCCAGGCCTACGGGTTCGGGGTGCAGCCCTTCGGCAACCCCAACCTGGATTTCGGGTCGCAGGCCCCCTTCCACATGGGCTACTACCACGAGGCGGGCATTGTTTTCGCCTTCGCCTCCTTCCTGAAAGTGTCCTATCCCGAGCACCGCATCCACCTGTACAAGACCCTGTCGGAGTTTGCCTTCCGAACCGGCCACCCCTACTGGGGATGGCGGTTCATGGGGTGGGGGCTGCACTACCTCGCCGACCTGTCGCAGCCCTACCACGCCACCGTGCTGCCGGGGGTGAGCGTGATGCGGATGCTGTGGATCAACCTGCTCGACATCCTCGGCTGGTCCGGGCCCAAGGACGACGCGGTGCAGCTCGTGTCCAACCAGCACCTCATCATGGAGGTCTGGCAGGGGATCGAGATGGTGCGGGCCTGGACCGGCGGCGACATGGACCACCCGCTGATCCGCGCGGTGACCGCCCCCGTGTCCGCCCCGGAGTACACCGACGCGACCCCGCGCGCGATGGTGGCCCGGCGGGCCTTCGCGCGGGCGAAAAGCACCTGCGCGCTGCTGCTCAAGTACCTGCCCGCGGCCTTCGTCAGCGACCCCTCCGTGGAGGTGATGGACCGGCCGGAGCGCCACGAGGTGGTGGAGACCGTGGTGGACCGGCACGGCGTGGACGCGGCGGCGGAGATCAACGCGATGGAGGCGGGGCTGCTGTCGTCCTTTGCGGCCCACGGCCGGGCCTACGCGCGGGCAATTCTCGCCGCAGCGGGCTGAGGGCGGGTCACTTCCCCTCAAGGCGGCGCTGGACCAGCCCGGTCTGCACCTGGCAGATGGCCAGGGCTAGGGCGTCCGCCGCATCGTCCGGCTTGGGAATCTGCTCCAGCCCGAGGAGCATGCGGACCATTTCCTGCATCTGGCGCTTGTCCGCGCGGCCGTAGCCGGTGATGGCCGTCTTGGCCTCCGTCGGGCTGAACTCCCCGACGCGCACCCCCGCGAGCACGGCGGCCAGCACGATGACCCCCCGCGCCTGCGCCACCTGGATGCCCGTGGTCACATTCTGCTTGAAAAAGAGGCGCTCCACGGACACGGCGTCCGGCCTAAACGTTTCGAGGAGGCCCGAGGCCTCCTCGAAGATCTTCTTCAGCCGCCCGCCCAGCTCGCTGTTGGCGGGGGTGGTGATGACGCCGTGGGCCAGATGCCGCAGCCGGCTGGCGCGCCCCTCGACGACGCCGTAGCCGGTGGTGGCCGTGCCCGGATCGAACCCGATCACGCGCATGGCTAGTCGGCCATCGCCGCCTCCATGTCCTCGTCGCTGATGTCGGCGTTGGAGAACACGTTCTGCACGTCGTCGTTCTCCTCCAGCGTGTCCAGCAGGCGCAGGAGGGCGGGCACGCTCTTGGACTCGATTTTCATCGTCGTGCGGGGAATCATCTTCAGCGCGACCTCCTCCGCCTTCACCCCCATCTTGTCCAGCTCGCCCGCCACCGCGTGGAGCTGCCCCGGATCGCAGAAGACCTCGTGGGCCTCCTCGCCCGAGCTGTCCACGTCGTCCGCCCCCGCCTCAATGGCCTTCTCCATCATGTCGTCGTCGGAGACGCCCTCCTTGGGCACCGTGATGACGCCGCGCTGGTCGAAGTTCCACGCCACGGCGTTGGTCGCCGCCAGCGAGCCGCCCGCCTTGCTCAGAATGTGGCGGATTTCGGCCGTGGCCCGGTTCTTGTTATCCGTGACCACGTCAATGATGATGCCGACGCCGCCAGGGCCGTAACCCTCGTAGCGCTGCTCTTCGTAGGTGATCCCCTCCAGTTC
Source organism: Candidatus Hydrogenedentota bacterium (assembly GCA_029554925.1). Taxonomy (GTDB): domain Bacteria; phylum Hydrogenedentota; class Hydrogenedentia; order Hydrogenedentales; family CAITNO01; genus JAAYBR01. The sequence continues at coordinate 7,740 of JAKPUV010000045.1, forward strand.
GCCCGTGCCGCGCTTGATCGCGCGCTCAATGTTGTCCAGGGGCATGTTGTTCGCGCGGCAGGCCATCAGCACGGCGCGCAGGCGCGGGTTGCCGTTGGGGTCACCGCCGCCCAGGCGGGCCGCCAGCGTCGCTTCCTTGGCAAGATTCGAGAAAATCTTGCCCCGTTTCGCGTCGGCTGCGCCCTTCTTCCGCTTGATTGTGCTCCACTTGGAATGGCCGGACATGTGTCTTGTCTCCCTGTTGGGGTTTCCTTTGGATTATCAGTGGTTCACCGTGTTTTCCGGGCTGGACAGTCTACCAGATGCGGGTCTTTCGGCGCAATCCCGGCTTGCGGGGAAAAGGACAGCCGCCCCGCCCGGAGACCGGGCGGGGCGGCGAGAATCCCCGGTGCGGCCGGCGCTAGCTGCCGGTGACGTAGATGTAGTCGGAGTAGCGCTCGGAAACGTTTCCAGCCCGGTCAAGGTACTGGACCCGGACGGTCCGGTACAGGCCCACCCCCGCCGGGAGCGTCCAGGCCTTTGCCGCGGCGACGGGTTCCCAGGCGCTCCAGGTGGCCCCGTTGTTGCTAAAGCGCATGCGGGACACCCCGGAACCGGCACCGTCGGCCCAGGTGAGCTTCAGGGTGACCGCCAGATCGCCTGTCGATACGGCGCCGTCATTAATGAGAATGCTACCCGTTGGCGGCGCGGTGTCCAGCAGGATGCTGTCGCTGTACCGGTCGGAGACATTCCCGGCCTTGTCGCGGAACTGGGCGCGCACGGTCTTCAGCCCGTCGCCCGGCGCGAGGCTCCACGGAACCTGCGGCGCGGGCTTCTGCCAGGGGCTCCAGGTGGCGCCGTTGTTGCTGAACCGCACCCCGGTCACACCGGAACCGTCGCCGTCGTCCCAGGTCAGGTCCAGCATCGTTTCCAGAGACACCGTGTACCGGGCGCCGCCGTTCACCAGCACGGACCCGGTGGGCGGGTCGGTCTCGACCACCAGGAACTGGTCCACCCAGCCGCAGTCCATGCCCTGGGAGCCCCAGCCGTCCTTCTCATAGGCCCAGGTGAGGGTGTGCGGCCCTTCGGACAGCACGATGACCTGCTGCTGCCAATCTGTCACGCCGGTGATCAGCGGCCGGGGCGCGGTCTCGTCGGCGCCGTGGTCAATCGTAAACGTCAGCGTGTCAAAGGTCTCCTCGCAGGAGGTTTTCCACCAGAAGGAGATGGTGACCGGCCCGGTGACCGTGGTTTCCATCACGGAGACCTGGGCGTCCGAGACTTCCCCGCTCTGGCAGGCGTTGTGCCCGTCGTGGTTCTCCGCCTGCTGCACCAGCCATCCCTCGTCGCCGGAGGTGGTCCACTCCCGGTTGCACGCGCCCACGCCCTCGCACAGCCTGTAATAGGTGGCGGCGACTTCCTTGGTGACGCCGCTGGACACGGCGACCTCGCGGTCCGGGGGCTGGTTCCAGGGGTCGCCGATATTCTGGAAGATGATCGTGTGGAACCCGGCGGGGACGGGGTCCAGCACCGCCCCGGAATCGTTCCAGGTCGCGCCGCCGTCAATGCTCCACTGGGCGCCCAGCGCGACCGCCTCCGCCGGGACGATGTCCACCGTCAGGGCGCCCGGATCCGTCCCCATCACGGCGACCTCGTCCACAAACCCGGCGTCCTCGCCGTCCGATTCCGATGAGTCCTTGTAATACTCCCACGTCAGGGTGTGGGGGCCCGCTTCGATGGTCGTGGTGATCTGGGCCCACCCCGCCTCGCCGGTGATTTCGCTGATCATCGTGTCGTCCACGCGGAACTGGAGATAGTCATAGCCCGATTCCGACGACACGCGCCACCAGAAGGAAACCGTGGCGGGGCCGGTGACCGTGGTGGACATTAGCGAGCTACCCTCGTCGCTTATGTCGCCGCTGCGCACTGCGTCCACGGTGTCATGGGTGTCCGCAGTCTCCATAGCCCAGAAGGCATTTCCCGAAGTGCTCCAGGCCAGGTGGCAGGCGTCCACGCCTTCGCAGAGGTCAGAGTACTCCCCGGACACGACCAGGGACTCCCCCGGGGCAACCAGTATCTGCCTCGAAACCGGGCTGATCCAACTGCCCGCCGTCTTGAAGAAGACCGTGTGGGCGCCCATGCTGACGCCGGGGAGCACGTCGCCGGAATTCTTCCATCCCCCCCCGTCCAGATTCCATTGGGCGCCGTCGTCTATGGCCCCTTGGGGGCTCAGATTCACCTGCACGGATCCTTCGCCGGTCCCCGCAATAAGGAACCGGTCCACATAGCCGGCGTCCGCTCTTTCCGCATAACTTGAATCTTTGTAATAGGTGAAAGCAAGGGTATGCTCCCCCTCCGTCAGGTCATGGGTGACGAGGGTCCAGTCCACATTGCCGCTGATTTCGCTGACCAGGGCACCGTTGTCCGTAAATTCGAGGAAGTCATAATCCTCCTCCGAGGACACCTTCCAGAGGAACATGACCGTGGCGGGTCCCGTCACGGTGGTTTCCATCACGGAGCTTTGGTCGTCTGTTGCGGGATTTCTGCGAAAGGAGCTCCTTGAGGCGTCACGGTGGTTTCCATCACGGAGCTTTGGTCGTCCCCGATGCCCCCGCTTTGGGCGGCGTCAAAACCATCTGTGGTGACATCGGTTTGCCCGAACCAGGACGCGTCCCCGCTGGTGTTCCAGGTGAGGGCGCAGTTTTCCACCGCCTCACAAAGCGTTGGCTGGGCCAGGGCGGCAGGGGAGAGGGCCAGACACACCAGGGCGAGAAAGAGGGGAAGGGTGGGGATGCGGCGCAAGATCATGGGAAGGGACCTCCAAAAAGTTGTTGGACGCAAAAGAACGGATCTCAATTCCACCCTGCCGCGTCACACCGATCCGTCTTGCCCTGCCCGCCTCCAATATAGCACCAATCTGCCGGTGGCGCAAGCCGTCCGAAGGGGGGCGTTCCGCCCGTCGGCGCGCCTGGCAAGGGGAGGGGGAGAGGGCGGTTCTTCCGGGCGGGTCCGGGACGGGGCGGATTTCTTCTTTGCCGCGCCCTTTATGCTATGCTATGCGCGCCCCAGGGCTGTGGGGCCAACCAAGGTGTGGAAACCCGTCGCGGCATGTTTGAACGGTACACGGAAAGGGCGAAAGCTGCGGTAAGCGCGGCGCGGAGCGAGGCGCTGCGCCACGGGTCGGACTATGTCCGCACCGAGCATCTGCTGCTGGGGCTGTGCCGCGACCCGGAGGGCATCGCCGCGCGCACCCTGGAAAACCTCGGGGTGGACATCCAGATGCTGGCCGCCGACATCGAGCGGCAGGTGCAGCCGGGCACCCGCGCGGCCACGCGGGAGGAGATCACCTTCACCTCGCGGGCGAAGAAGGTGCTGGAGCTGGCGGTGGAGGAGGCGCGGCGCCTGAACCACAATTATGTGGGGACCGAGCACATCCTGCTGGGGCTGATGAAGGAGGGCGAGGGGATTGCGGCGAAGCTGCTGAACGATTTGGGCGTGGACCACGGCCGCACGCAGACCGAGGTGCAGCGGCTGGTGGGCGGCCAGGGCCGCCCGGGCCCGGCGCCGGAGCCCGGCGCGGGCCGCAAGTCGCAGACCCCGGCGCTCGACGCCTTCGGCCGCGACCTGACCGCGCTGGCGCGGGAGAACAAGTTGGACCCGGTGATCGGCCGCGAGGCCGAGATCGAGCGGGTGATCCAGGTGCTGAGCCGCCGCACGAAGAACAACCCGGTGCTCATCGGCGAGGCGGGCGTCGGCAAGACGGCCATCGTCGAGGGGCTTGCCCAGGCCATTGTGAACGGCGACGTGCCCGACCTGCTGCTGAACCGGCGCGTGCTCACGCTGGACCTGGCGGGGGTGGTGGCGGGCACCAAGTACCGCGGCCAGTTCGAGGAGCGGCTCAAGTCGGTGATGAAGGAGATCCGCCGGGCGGACAACGTCATCCTGTTCATCGACGAGCTGCACACCATCGTGGGCGCGGGCGCGGCGGAGGGCGCGGTGGACGCCGCGAACATGCTGAAGCCCTCGCTGGCCCGCGGCGAGCTCCAGTGCATCGGCGCCACCACGATGGACGAGTACCGCAAGCACATCGAGAAGGACGCCGCCCTGGCGCGGCGCTTCCAGACGATCCTGGTCAACGCCCCCACGGTGGAGCAGACCATCGAGATCATCCGCGGCCTGCGCGACAAGTACGAGGCGCACCACCGGGTGAAGTTCTCCGACGAGGCGGTGGTGGCGGCGGCCCGCCTGTCCAACCAGTACATCATGGACCGGTTCCTGCCGGACAAGGCGGTGGACGTCATTGACGAGGCGGGCAGCCGCGCGCGGCTCCAGATTACCACGCGCCCCCCGGCGCTCAAGCTGCTGGAGGCGGAGATCGGCGAGGCGGTGAAGGAGAAGGAGGAGGCGATCCACAACCAGGAATACGAGCGGGCGGCCTCGCTGCGCGACCGCGAGCGCACCCTCCAGGCCCGCCTGGAGGAGGCCCAGCGCGACTGGCAGCGCAAGCGCGACTCCGCCGAGACCGTGGTCACGGAGGAGGACATCGCCCACATCGTCTCCAAGTGGACGGGCGTGCCCCTGACGAAGCTGGAGGAGAAGGAGTCGCAGCGGCTCCTGCGCATGCGCGACGAGCTGCACCGCGGCGTGGTGGGGCAGGACGAGGCGATAGACGCCATCACGCGGGCCATCCAGCGCTCGCGCTCGGGCCTGCGCGACCGCACCCGGCCCGTCGGATCCTTCCTCCTGCTGGGCCCCACCGGCGTCGGCAAGACCCTGCTCGCCAAGACCCTGGCCGAGTTCCTCTTCGGCAGCCAGGAGGCCCTGATCACGGTGGACATGTCGGAGTACATGGAGAAGTTCGCCGTGTCCCGCCTCATGGGCGCGCCCCCCGGGTACATCGGCTACGACCAGGGCGGCCAGCTCACCGAGCAGGTGCGCCGCCGCCCCTACTCCGTGGTCCTCTTCGACGAGATCGAGAAGGCGCACCCGGACGTGTTCAACGCCCTGCTCCAGGTGCTCGACGAGGGCCACATGACGGACTCCACGGGCCGCAAGGTGGACTTCCGGAACACCGTGGTCATGATGACCTCCAACGCCGGGGCGCGCCGGATCGGGCGGAGCACCTCGCTGGGGTTCCACACCGACGAGGACGACGGCGTCCACGCCCGGATGAAGGACCGCGTGCTGGAGGAGGCCCGCAAGGTCTTCAACCCCGAGTTCCTCAACCGGATCGATGAGATACTGGTGTTCCACCGCCTGAGCGCCGCCGAACTGCTCCAGATCGTGGACATCCAGACCGCCGAGGTGGTCCGCCGGGCGTCGGAGCAGGGCCTGCGCCTGGTCCTGACCCCCGAGGCGCGGGATTTCCTCGTGCGCATCGGCAGCAGCGACGAGTACGGCGCCCGGCCCCTGCGGCGGGCGGTGCAGCAATATGTGGAAGACCCGCTGGCTGAATTGTTGCTTCGGGGCGGGCTGAACAGGGATACTGAAATCATGGTGCGGCCCTCGGACACCGGCGACAGGCTGGCGTTCGACGGGGCCGCGCGGGCCGCGGAGGGCGTTACGTCTTGAAAACGAAACTTGTCACGCTGGGAATGGTCCTTTGTCTGCTTGCCGCCGCCGCGGTCGCCCAGGAGGCCCCCGCGAAGGTGGTGGACGAGGTGCGCTTCGACGGGCTGGTGCGCGTGAGCGACCAGGCGGTCCGCTCGCGGGTGGAGTCCGCCGCGGGCGCGGCCCTCGACCAGGGCGCCGTCTCCCGCGACGTGCGCCGGCTCTACGAGCTGGGCTACTTCGACAAGGTCGACGCCGGCGTCGTGGACGAGGCCGGCAAGACCGTCCTCCTCTTCAAGGTGGAGGAGAAGCGGGTGATCGAGGAGGTGCGGATCATCGGCAACAAGAAGATCAAGGACCGCAACATCCGCGGCGCCCTCACCATGCGCGAGGGCGAGTCCTTCGTCCCCGAGACCTTCGACGAGGAGCGCAAGGCCGTCCTCAAGCTCTACGAGGGCAAGGGCTTCGCCAACACGACCGTGGACGCCGCCGCCGAGAACGTCGGCCCCTCCCGCGTGCGCCTGATCTACACCATCACCGAGGGGCGCAAGGCCCGCATCCGCGGCATCGAGTTCGAGGGGAACGAGGCCATGAGCGACCGTCAGCTGCGCAAGGTCATGAAGACCAAGCGCGCGTGGTGGTTCTTCGGCGGCAAGTACGAGGAGGAGAAGTTCGAGGCGGACCTCGCCGGCATCGTGGACGCCTACGGCGACAGGGGCCGGCTCGAGTCCGAGGTGGCCAAGACCGACGTCGTCTACACCGACGACGGCAAGGGCATGAAGATCACGGTCCACGTCGCCGAGGGCCCCGAGTACACCATGGAGACCATGGACGTCGCGGGGAACACGGTCTACGACGACGACGAGATGTCCGGCCTGGTCAAGGTCAAGCCGGGCGACGTGCACAACAAGGGGCAGGTGGCCAAGGACGCGCGGATGCTGCAGAAGGGCTTGGAGGACAGCGGCTACGTGGACGCGCTGGTCACCCCGCAGGTGGCGCTCGACCGCGAGAAGAAGACCACCAGCGTGGTCTACGACGTGGCCGAGGGCGACCTCAAGTACGTGCGCCAGATCCGCATCACCGGCAACAGCGTCACCAAGGACGAGATCATCCGCCGCCAGATGCTGCTGGTGCCCGGCGAGCGCTACGACGGCGCCGCGGTGGACCGCAGCAAGAAGCGCCTCGACGACACCAAGTTCTTCGACTCCGTGCGCGTGACCCTCGCCGAGACGCCCGACAACGCCGGGGCCGACGTCTTCACCGACCTCAACGTGGACGTGGAGGAGGGCAAGACCGGCACCTTCAACTTCGGCGGCGGCTACAGCACCGAGGACGGCATGGGCGTCTACACGGAGCTGCGCCTGAACAACTTCGACATCGCCAACTGGCCCAAGTTCTCCGGCGGCGGCCAGCAGTTGCGCCTCAAGGTCAACACGGGCACCCGGCGCGACCAGTACAGCCTGAGCTTCACGGAGCCCGAGTTCCTCGGGCGGCCCATCTCCTTCGGCGTGGACCTCTTCGACGAGGCCTACCTCGTGCGCGGCGGCGCGGACTACGAGGAGGACTCCCTCGGCGGCCAGCTCCGCTTCGGCAAGTCCCTCTCGCCCTACGTCACCGCCCAGGCCAGCTTCCGCGTGCAGGAGACCGACATCAGCGACCTGCCCTGGCTGATCAACGAGGAGATCCGGCGGCAGGAGGGCGAGTCCACCACCGTGAGCACCCGCTGGGCCATCGAGCGCAACACGCTCGACAGCCGCTTCGACCCCGGCAAGGGCTCCACCCACAGCCTGGCCACCGAGGTGGCCGGGCTCGGCGGCGACCACGAGTTCGTCAAGCTGGAGCACGACTCCACCTGGTACCGCAGCGTCGGCGCCGAGGAGAAGATCGTGCTTTCCCTGCGCCAGCGCGAGGGCTGGATGACCGAGTACGGCGGCTCCGACTACGTTCCCCTCCAGGACCGCTTCTACGCCGGCGGCACCACCACGGTCCGCGGCTACCGCAACCGCGACATCGGCCCGAAGGTCCGCGAGTACCGCTGGTGGGGCGACACCTTCGCCGTCGGCGGCGACATCCGCCTGATCACCAACCTTGAGATGAAGTACAAAATCACCGACATCCTCCGGGTCTACACCTTCGCGGACGCCGGCGGCGTGTGGGAGGACTCCGACTTCGACCTCGGCGACATGCGCTACAGCGTGGGCGTCGGCCTCGGGTTCAACGTCCCCATGCTCGGCCCCATCCGCGTGGACTACGGCTTCCCGCTGAACCCGGACGACGACCAGAGCAGCTCGGGCAGGCTCCACCTGGCCACGGGCTTCCGTTTCTAGGCTTTCGGAACGGGTCCCGGGGGCCGGCGCGGGCCGTCCCCCTTTTGAACCCGTTCCGCCGGCGTGGTATACTCACGGACCATATCGGGAACGCAGGAGAACCGCGGGCGCGCCCCTGTTGCGCCCGCTTCCCACAATCAACCCAGCAAGAGGAATCAGCCGTGTCACGTCAACCTTCCGTGAAGACTTTGTCCCTGTTTGTGGCGCTTCTGGTGGCCGGGGCCGGGGCCGTCGCGCTCCTCAGCGCCGCCGCCGGCGCGCAGAACGACTCCCAGCCGTCCTACAAGATCGCCGTGGTGGACATGGGCGTCCTCCTGAGCGACTACGGAAAGCGCAAAAAACTCTACGACGAGCTCCAGAAGGACGTGGACGCCAAGCAGAAGGAGCTTGACGCCATGGAGGCGGCCATCACCGCCGACCGGAAGAAGTTCGAGACCGAGGGCGCCGGCATGACGGACAGCCAGCGCATGGAGATGGAGACCAAGATCACCACCGCCCAGACGAACTACCGCGCCGCCATGGCCACCCGCCAGCAGATGATTGACAGCAACGAGAAGAAGGTGATGCGGGAGGTCCTGGCCGACGTGCAGAAGGTCGTCGCCCAGGTCGGCGAGCAGGAGGGGTACCACCTCATCCTCAACGCCGCGGAGGAGGGTTCCCCCCGCTCCGGCCTGCTGTTCCATAGCGCCACCATGGACGTCACCCCCAAGGTGCTTTCCATCCTCAACAAGTGATTTCCGGGATCCGGGCCCTGTCCGCGGCCGGAAGGCCGCGCGGGAGGCTTGACGGTTCATGGGACATACCGTTGAAGACATCGCGCGCCTGGTGGGGGGCGAGGCGCTCGGCGACCCGGACACGGCGGTCACCGGGGTGAACGGCCTCGCGGAGGCCGGTCCCGGCGACCTCTGTTTCGTGCGCGGCGAGAAGTACTACCCCCTCCTCCGCGAGTGCCGGGCCGCCGCCGTGCTTGTGCCCGAGCCCGTCGACGGCGCCGCCCCCGTGCAGATCCGCGTGGACCGGCCCGAAGAGGCCTTTCTGCGGACCCTGGCCCTCTTTGACCACGGCGCTGCGGCGCGGCCCGCGCCGGGTGTGCATCCCGGAGCCCATGTCTCCCCGGAGGCCCGCCTGGGGGCCGGTGTTTCCATCGGCCCCGGTGCCGTGGTGGAGGCCGGGGCGGTCCTCGGCGACGGCGTGGTGCTCTTTCCGGGGGCCTATATCGGGGCGGACTGCCGGGTCGGCGAAGGCACCGTGGTGCATCCCAACGCGGTGCTCCGGGAAGAAACCATCGTCGGACGGGGTTGCATCATCCATGCCGGGGCCTGCCTGGGCAGCGACGGGTTTGGTTTTGTGCCCATGGGCGGCGCCTGGCACAAAGTGCCCCAGGTGGGCCGGGTGGAGCTGGGCGACGAGGTCGAAATAGGCAGCAACACGACCGTGGACCGGGCCACCTTCGGCGTCACCCGCATCGGCGGGGGCACGAAAATTGATAATCTCGTGCAAATAGGGCACAATGTGGAGATCGGCGAACACTGTGTGGTCGCCGGCATGGCCGGGATCGCGGGCAGCGCGAAAATCGGCAACAACGTCAGAATCGGGGCCTCCGCCGGCATCGCCGGCCACATCACCATCGGCGACGGCGCCAGCGTGGGCGGCCGCAGCGGGGTGACGCGGTCCGTGCCGCCGGGGGCGACGGTCTCGGGCTTTCCCGCCACCGACCACGAGGCGCAGAAGCGCATCATGGTGGGGCAGATGCGGCTGCCCGGGCTGATGCGGCGGATCAACCAGCTTGAGGCGCGCCTCAAGGCCCTGGAAGAGTCGGAATCATGAGACAAAGAACCATCGCCTCCGAAGCATCCTACTCCGGGGTCGGGCTCCACACCGGCAGCCTGACCACCGTCACGTTCAAACCCGCGCCCCCGGACAGCGGCATCACCTTCGTCCGGACGGACTTGCCGGACCGGCCGGTGGTCCCCGCGCTGGTGGACAACGTGGTGGACGTGTCCCGCGGCACCACCATCGGCATCGGCGAGGTCGCCATCCACACCGTCGAGCACGCCATGTCCGCCTTCGCGGGCATGGGCGTGGACAACATCACCGTTGAGGTGGACGCCGACGAGATCCCCAACGGCGACGGCAGCTCGCTGCCGGCCCTGGGCGCGATCATGAAGGCGGGCATCGTCGAGCAGGACGCCGAGAAGCAGTACATCACGGTGGACCACCCGGTCTACTACCGCAAGGACGACGTCACGCTGAGCATCCTGCCGTCCGACGAGTTCCGGGTGACCATGACCATCTCCTACGGCCACCCCGCCATCGGCACCCAGTACGCGTCCTTCACCATCAACGAGGACACCTTCCGCAGCGAGCTGGCCCCCGCGCGCACCTTCTGCTTCCTGCGCGAGGTCAAGATGCTCCAGGAGGCCGGCCTCATCAAGGGCGGCGACCTCGAAAGCGCCGTGGTCATCGGCGACGACAAGATCCTCAACGACGACCTGCGCTTCCCCGACGAGTTCGTGCGCCACAAGATCCTCGACCTGATCGGCGACACCTACCTCCTCGGCCGCCCCATCAAGGGCCACATCATCGGCGCGAAGTGCGGCCACGAGAAGAACGTCAACTTCTCCAAGCAGATCAAGAAGGCGTACCTCTCCGGCCAGCAGGAGCGCGCCGGGGACGGGTACGGCGCCCTTCCGCGCCGCCAGCCCCCCGCCCTCGACGTCAACAAGATCATGAAGATCCTCCCCCACCGCTACCCCTTCCTGCTGGTGGACCGGATCCTCTCCTTCGAGCCCATGAAGACCGTCACGGGCATGAAAAACGTCACGGTCAACGAGCCCTTCTTCCAGGGCCACTGGCCCGACGTGCCCGTCATGCCCGGCGTCCTCATCATCGAGGCCATGGCCCAGGTCAGCGCCATGCTCGTCTTCGGCGAGAACGGCGAGCCCAACGGCCGCCTCGCCTTCCTCACGGGCATCGAGAAGGCCAAGTTCCGCAACACCGTCGTGCCGGGAGACCAGATGGTCATCAAGGCCGAGATGGTCCACTACCGCGACAGCGCGTGCAAGGTCCATGCCGTCGCCCTCACCGACGACGTCGTGGCCGCCGAGGCCGTCATGACCTTCGCCCTCATGGAAATTGACGCCTAGCCGTCCCGGGCAGGGCCGGAGACTCCCCATGAACCCCCACAAGGCGGCCGTGTTTCTGCTCTGCCTCGCGGCGGTCTGCCGCGCGGGGGCTGACATCGTCCTCGAGCCCCCCGTCTTCCACGGGGCCGCCCGCTCCGCCCTCTACAGGGAAAACTGGCCCGAGGACAACGGCGGCGTCGTCTACTGCTTCCTGCGGAACACCGGCCCCGCCCCGGAAAAGGTCGCCGAGCTGCTCCTGAA
>JAKPUV010000047.1 GCA_029554925.1 Candidatus Hydrogenedentota bacterium
GCCGACCCGAACGGCTGGTACTGCTACACCGCCCTGGAGTTCGTGGACGGCCAGGTGCTGCTGGGGCAGTGCGCCGGGGACCGGAGGCAGAACGGCCTCGCCCGCACCTGGGTGCTTCGTTTCCCGGTGTCGCTGCTGTACGGCGAGTGACGCGGGCGCGTCAGCCTTCCAGCGACCAGGGCGCGCGCATGGGCCGCGAAAGCCGGGCGTTCGCCTCGTCGGAGTTCTCGAAGCGCTCTGCGGCGGGGTCCCAGCGCAGGGGCTTCCCGACGCGCAGGGCGATGTCGGCCACCTGGCAGAAGAGGTCTGACTGCACCGCCTCGTCTATCGGCGCGACCGTCTGCCGCTTGTCACGGATGGCTTGCACGTAGTCGCGCATGTGGTGCCTGCTCTTGAACAGCGGCGAGTCCTTGATGTCCTTTTTGGCGACGCTCTCCGGGAAGCAGGTCATGCCGCTCCGGTTCACCTGGATCCAGCCCTCCGAGCCGACAAAGGCCGTGCCGTGGTCCGGGCGCGCCTGGAACCGGTCCACCCAGTCCCTGGGCGCCGGGGTGGCGCGGAACTCGATGACCAGCCCGCTGTCATAGGTGCACGTGGCCTTCCAGTCCGTCGCCGTGTCGCAGACCTCGCCGACCGGGTAGCGGCCCACCCCCTCGATCGTGAAGGGCGTCCGCACGGCGTCCCCCGCGCCCCAGTAGGCGATGTCCGCCGGGTGGATGCCCCAGCCCGCGATGAACCCGAGGGCGTAGTCGGAAATGTGCCACCACCACTTGTTCGAGTCGCGCTCCAGCGTGTACGGCTTGAACGGCGCGGGCCCCAGCCAGCGCTCGTAGTCGAGCGTCTCGGGCACCGGGGCCTCCTGCGCCGGCGCGCCCGCCACGCTCGGCGGCGCCCACACGTATATGGTGTGCAGCTCGCCGATGGCCCCCATCCGCACCAGCGAGCAGGCGTCGTGGAACTTGCCGTCCGACCGCTGCTGCGTGCCGAACTGGAAGACGGTCCCGTGTTTCTGGACCGCCGCCCGCAGCGCCTGGTCCTCGGCGACCGTGCAGCCCATGGGCTTCTCCACATACACCCCCTTGCCCAGCCGCGTCGCCGCGAGGGCGTGCAGCACATGCCAGTGGTCGCACGACGCGACGATCACCCCGTCAATGTCCGGCTTCGCCAGCAGCTCCGCGTGGTCCTTCACGGCGAAGCAGTCCTGGTTCCCGTAGAAGTCGTTGATCAGCGCCGTCGCCGCCTCGCGGCAGTTCGCCTTCACGTCGCACACCCCCACCACCTGCGCCTCCTTGCACTGGAGCGCCCCCTCCAGAATCGCCCGGCCCCGGTCCCCCACCCCGATGGACCCCAGCACCACCCGCTCCGAAGGCGCCACGGCCCCGTTCAGCCCCAGCGCCGACCCCGGGATGATCGTCGGAAACCCCGCCACGGCGAGACTCGTCCCCAAAAACCTCCGGCGCGAAACGGCATGTCTGGATTTCACGGCGTGCATCCTCATCGGTTGTGGTGGACACCACGATAAGGCCGCCCCGCCGGGGAAGTCAATCGCAACGGGCCGCTCTTTTCCTCACCGGCGGCGCGCGGTCTCCAGGCCCTCCACGACGAGGACCGGGTTGCCGTCGCCGGCCTCGACTTTCCCGGTGACGATCCAGGGGCCACCCGCGGCCAGCGCGGCCCCGAGCCGCCGGTAGGCCTCGGGGAACAGGACGGTCTCGCAGACGCCCCAGCCGTCGTCGAGGCTGATGAACTTCATGCAGCCGTCGGTGCCCGTGCGCACGGCGAGCCGCCGCTCGGCCACGGGCCATCCCGCGAGAACCACGGTGCGGCCCGCGTAACGGTCGAGGAGGGCGCTCGGGGTCAGGCAGCGGTCCTGCAGCCAGGGGGCCGCCTCCCGCAGGGGATGCCCCCGCAGGAAAATCTCCAGCGCCTCCCGCTCGTCTTGGGCGCGGCCGCGCTCGGAGCGCCGGGGCCGCGTCGGAGATGGGGCCCCCGTCCCCCAAAGGGTTCCCTGCCCGCGGGGTTCCCGGACGGAGCAGGGGAGGGGAGGGGCTTCGGCGGCCGGGTCCAGCGCGTCGAATGCGCCCGCGCGGGACAGGGCCTCCCGCTCGTCGCGGGCGGCGGGCACCCGCGCCCAAAAGTCCTCCGCCGAGACGAAGGGGCCGTCCGCGTCCCGCGCCGCCAGCAGCCGGGCGACGGTCTCGCGGCCCAGTCCCTTGATCTCCAGCAGGCCCGCCCGCAGGGCCGCGCCCTCGGCGGCGCACACCGCCGCGCTGCGGTTGATGTCCGGCGGGAGCAGGGGGACGCCGCACCGCTTTGCCTCCTCCGCATAGACGGCCGGGGCGTAGAATCCTCCCCGGTTCGCCAGGACGGCGGCGAAGAACTCGGCGGGGAAGTGGGTCTTGAGGTAGGCGGCCTGCCAGGCGAGCTCGCCGTAGGCGGCGGCGTGGGCCTTGCAGTAGGCGTAGGATGCGAACTGGGCGATGAGTTCCCAGATGTGCCGGGCCTGTCCGCCGTCCACACCGTTTTCCCCGGCCATCTCCAGAAAGCGGCGCATGTGCCGGGCCATTTCGTGGGGGCCGCGCTTTTTGCCCATGGCGCGGCGGAGGGCGTCGGCCTCCGCCAGGTCCATTCCGGCGACGGCGTGGGCGACCTTGAGCACATCCTCCTGGTAGATCATGACGCCGTGGGTCTCGCCGAGCACGGCCTCCAGGGCGGGGTGCTCGTAGGCCACGGCCTCCCGGCCGAGGCGGCGGTCTATGAAATGCCGCTTCATGTCGCTGCCCGAGGCGCCGGGCCGCACGAGGGCGATGCTCTGGATGACCGCGTTGGTGTCGCCCGCCGCCACCCGCCGCAGGAGCCCGCGCATGGCGGGCGACTCGATCTGGAAGCAGCCGAGGGTGCGCCCCGTCCGGAGGGTTTCGGCGGTGGCGGGATCGTTGCCGGGCACGGCCTCAATGTCAAAGGCCGGCGCGCGGCGCGCGCGGATTTCCGCCACGGTGTCGTGGATCACACTGAGGGCGCGGTTGCCGAGGAGGTCCATCTTCACCAGCCCCAGGGCCTCCACGGCGTGCATGTCGCCCTGCGTGACAACGATTCCCTTCGCGGCGCGGCGCAGGGCCAGATGCCGGGTGAGGGCGTCGGGCGCGACCACCACGCCGCCCGCGTGGACGGACATGTGGCGGGGGCACCCGTCCAGGGCGTCGCAGACGGACAGCAGCTCCCGCAGGGGGCCCTCCTCCAGCCGGAGGGCGCGGCATTCCGGCGTGCGCAGGGCCGTCCGCAGGTCCCCCGCGCCGACATGCGGCAGCAGGCGCGTCATGCGGCCCAGCTCCTCCCCGGAAAACCCGAAGACCCGGCCGACGTCCCGCACCGCCGCCCGGCCCCGGAAGGTGTTGAAGGTGCCGATCATGGCGGTGCGGTCCGCGCCGTAGACCTCGTAGACATGCGCGATGACCTCATCGCGCCGCCGCCAGCAGAAGTCCAGGTCGATGTCCGGGCAGTCGGACCGGCCGGGGTTCAGAAACCGCTCGAAATAGAGCCCGTACCGCAGGGGGTCGCAGCGGGTCATGCCCAGCGCGTGGGCCACGAGGCTGTTGCCCGCCGACCCGCGCCCCACCACCGGGATGTCCCGCGACCGCGCGAAGGACGCCAGTTCCTCCACGATGAGGAAGTACGGAGCGAACCCCGTCCGGGCGATGATTTCCAGTTCATGCCGCGCGCGCCGCACGGCCGCGCGCCGCACCCGGGGGTACCGCCGCCGCAGCCCCTCGAAGGTGAGCCGCTCCAGACGGCTTTCCGGCGTCTCCCCCGGCGGCAGGGGAAAGGCGGGGAACAGGGGACGGCCCAGCTCCAGTTCCACGTCGCACTCCCCGGCCACCCAGAGGGCGTTGTCCAGCGTCTCCGGCCAGAGCGCGAAAAGCCGCTCCAGTTGGCGCGGCGACCGGAACCACGCCCCGGGCGGCGCGGCGTCCTCCGGACGCAGCGTGTCCA
>JAKPUV010000063.1 GCA_029554925.1 Candidatus Hydrogenedentota bacterium
CGCGATAAGCACCCGCTGGCGCTGCCCCCCCGAAAGGTCGTTGAACCACCGGCCCGCCAGCCCCGAAAGCCCCACCGTCGCCAGCGCCCGGTCCACCCGGGCCGACCGCTCGCGGCGCGGCTCCTGGACCCCCAGCCGCCCCATGGCCGCCACCTCGCGCACCCGCACGGGGAACAGCGGGTCGGCGGCGAACTGCTGGGGCACGTAGCCCACGCGCCGCCGCGCGGCCTCGGGGGGGCCGCCGAACAGACGCACCTCGCCGGACAGCACGGGCAGCAGCCCCAGCACCGCGCGGAAGAGCGTGGTTTTGCCGCCACCGTTGGGCCCGACCACCGTCACAAACTGCCCCGGCATCACCGTCATGTCCACCTCGCGCAGCACCGGCTCGGGGCCGTAGCCGCAGGTGACACCGCGCAGGGAGACGGCGGGGACGGCGCTCATCGCTTCAGCCCCTCCGCAAGCGCTCCGGCGATGCGTTCGAGGTTCGCCGCGTAGTCCGGCGCGAGGTCGTCCAGCGTCACCAGCCGCGCCCCCACCGCCGCGGCCAGCGCGGCCGCCTCCCCCTGCGTGAACTGCGGCTGCGTGAAGACGGCCGGCACCCCGGCGGCCTTCATGGACTCCGCCAGCTCGTTGATCCGGCGCGCCCCGGGGGTCTTCCCCGCGCTCTCCAGCGCCTCCTGGACAAGGCCGTACCGCTCGCAGAAATAGCCGAAGGCCGGGTGGTACACGTGCATGACAGCCCCCCGGAACGGGGCCAGCGTCTCCGCCACGCGCACGTGGACCGCGTCCAGCTCCGCGTCGAGCGCGGCCCGGTTCCGCGCGAAGTCCGCCGCGTGCGCCGGAAACGCCTCCGCCAGCGCCGCCTCCATGGCCGCCGCCACCCGCTTCACCCGCAGGGGGTCCATCCAATAGTGCGGGTCCGGCCCCTCGTGGCTGTGGTCGTGGCCGTGGCCGTCTTCGCCGTGCTCGCAGTCGAAATACAGCAGGTCCATGCGTTCGCGCAGGTCTATGATTTTCGGCGCCCCCGGCATCCCGCGCAGCTTTTCCGCCAGCGCCTCCTCAAACGGCAGCCCCGCCAGAAAGTACACCTCCGCACGGCTCAACTCCTCCATCTGGCGGGGAAGCACCTGGAAGGTCTCGGCGGCCTGTCCCTGGGGCACCAGCACCGTCACCGCCGCCGCGCCGCCCGCGACACGCTCCAGAAAGTGCCCGAACGGCGCGATGGACGTGGCCACGCG
>JAKPUV010000064.1 GCA_029554925.1 Candidatus Hydrogenedentota bacterium
TCCGGGGGGAGCAGGACGATTTCCTCGCCCCAGTTCTCGTCGCCGACAGCGGCGAACGCGGCGGCGCACAGCAGCGCCAGACAGCACGCCGGAAAGAAGCTGCGCATCTGGAGGACTCCCCTTTAGTTGGCGGGCGTCGAGTAGGTGATGGTGCGTTTCTCGCCCGGGCCGACGGACACGCGGAACTCCACGCGCCCGTTTTCCAGCTCCTTGTACAGGTCGCTGGACTTCAGAATCCCGCCGGAACCGCCGATGGGGGGCTTGGCGGTCGCGCGGTCATACACGCGCACCTCGCGCGGCTCGGCCAGCCCGTTGGCCACCTCGATGGAAATGTCCATCGGAGCGCCCGAGCGCATCTGCTCGCGCGAGGTGGCGTTCGCCTTGGTCACGGTGACGGCGGGCTCCTCGGCCACGACCAGGCGCAGAACGCCGCCGGGGGCGGTTCCCGCACTCCGGGCCACCCCCAGAAGGACCGGCCCCTCCGGGGTGTTGCGGTAGACGCGCGCCTCGCCGGCGGGAAGGGCGGCGCCCATCCCGTTCGCCTCGGTATTGTCCAGTTCCAGCGCCCACCGGACCGTGCAGCCGCTCCTGCCGGGACCGGGCTCGTAGTAGTACTCGCTCTCGGGACGGCCCCGCTCGGTCAAGTCCGCCTCCAGGACCGTCCGCACCGGCACCGCGTCAAGGGAGACCACGGGCACGAGCATGGCGGTGCCCGCCGGCAGCTCCGTCACCCCGGGCAGCGGAGTGAGCGCGTCCGCGCGGAATCCCCGGGCCTCCTGTCCCCGGGGAAGCATGTAGTCCGGCATGCCCGGGGGCGCCGCCTGGGACGCCCCCTTTTCGTTTGACGGGCTACCCAGAACCACAGAGACGTTCTGGAAGGCGGTGTCGTCGCCGTTCCGGAGATGCACCGCCGCCTGCACGGCGGCGCTTGTCCCGTCCGGCGACAGCAGCAGGGTGTATTCGCCGTTCCAGGAGACGCCCTGCACCGCATAGGTCAGCTCCAGGGCGCGCGGTCCCGCGGCGGGGGCGTCAATCACCCAGGTTGCCTCCCTGCCGGGAATGTCCTGCTTGGCGTCCGCGACGTACTGCCGCACCACGCGCGCACCGCCCTTTCCGGCGGGGGCGCGGAGCACCACGGACCCGGGGACCGCCCCCCGGGGCAGGGTCCGCATCACCGTCTGCTCCCCCGCGGCCAGTTCCAGGGGGACGGTCTCGCGGACAATGGACTCGCCCCCCCGGCCCACGAGCAGCCACCCCGGCGTCTCCGCGAATCCGCACCCCGCAGCCAGCAGCAGTCCCGCCACGACAACTCTTGCGCGCATTGCTCGTCCCTCTCCCGTTGTGAATCGACAAGGGGCCCCGGCATACGGCCGCCGCCCCGTTCATTCCCTCTTGAACTGTTCCCGGCCCGCCAGATGCACATACCGCGCCATCAGCTCCCCCGGCGTCGCATCCGGCCCCAATTCCTCCACCGCCCGCTCCCACTCCTCAAGATTCTCTTTGCCGTCGCCATCAAGGTCATCATCCGCCCCATAGTATCTGACGGCGCTCTTGTTCATATCGGAGAGGTTCGTCTTCCGACCGCTGATTCTCTCGGCGAGCCACTCGGCATGCGGGCAATGCTCCCATCCACCCATGGTGAGCACAGCGGCCACCGCCTGATGCACCCCGGGCGCATGCTCCGGAAGCTTTTCCTGGGCGAGGGCTGTGTTCGCCTGAAACGCTCTGAGCGTAAGAGAATAAACTTCCGGTCCCCGATCCCCAGCAACCAAAGGCCCTTTTTTAAGGATCATCTCAAGCAGGGCGACCTCCGCCGCGTCGGGAATGCCGTCGCCGCCAAGTATCTCCTCCCGGTTTTCCCCGTAGTCAAGCTCCCCCCTGTCGTAGGCCAGGTTCAGGAAATCCGCCCGGGTCGCCGCCCCAGCCAGAGCCACCAGGTCCGCCACTTCGAACATCAGGAAAGCCTCTGGGTCGGAGGTCCCGCCGGCCTTCGGCTCGCCGCCATGTTCCGCGGCGGGTTCGGGCGTCTCCACCGCCGGCCCCGCCGCGGGCTGGCAGAAGGCCGCGCCGGCGCACAGCAGGAGGGATAGAAAAGGGCCGTTGAAGAGGAAAGGCCGCCGGATCCCCGCACGCTCCCGAGCCATTTCACGTTCTCCCGTTTCCGCTGGTCTCAAACTGCATATCTCCCACACGTTCCATCATAGACGCGTGGGGGGGGCGTTTTCAAGCCCCTGACACGGACAACAGACGGACCGGGCGGAACCGTCTGCGGCGGGCTCAGGCGCCGGGCCGCGCGCCCACCTCCCTTATCCATGCCTCGTGGAGGGCCAGAAGTTCCCGGACGGTTTCCGGGTGGTCGGCGGCGAGGTTTCGGGTTTCGGACGGGTCGTCCGCCAGATTGGCGAGGAAGAGGGCGTCGTCCTTGGTCAGCGATTTGGGGTTAACGATGTCCACGGGGTTGCCGATAAGTTTCCAGTCGCCGCGGCGCACGGCCCACTGGGCCTTGGCGCCGGTGCCGATCTGCCAGTGCAGCACGTCGTGGGGCGCGGGCGCGGCGGGGTCCTGCAGCACGGACACAAGGCTGCGGCCGTCGAGGGGCACGGCGGGCGGGTCCACGCCGCAGAGTTCGGCGAGCGTGGGCAGCCAGTCGCAGCCGTGGCCGGTCTGGCCGCGCACGGCGCCCTCGGGCAGGCGGCCGGGCCAGCTGATGATCGCGGGCACGCGGATGCCGCCCTCGAAGAAGCTGAACTTCGCGCCGCGGTACGGCCCCGCGTTGCCGCCGCCGAAATGGGCGCGCTCCTCCACGGAGTGGCCGTTGTCGGACTGGAAGACGACGATGGTGTCCTGGGTCAGGCCGAGTTCGGCGACCTTGTCCAGGAGCCGGCCGATCCGCGCGTCGAGGGTGGACACGAAGGCTGCGTAGAGGTCACGCGGGTACGGCACGCCGTCCTTCCGGTATTTCTCCAGCCATTCCGGGTCGCCCTGGTAGGGGTAGTGCGGCGTGTTCATGGCGAAGTACAGGAAGAAGGGGGCCTCGCGGTGGGCCTCCATGAACCCGGACGCCTCCTCGACCATCAGGTCGGGGAAGAAGCGCCCGCTGTGGAAGACCTCCTCGCCGTTGCGGTACAGGTCGTGGCGGTTGGGGCCCTGCCAGTAGAAGAAGTGCGAGTAGTTGTCTATGCACCCCACCATGTGGCCGAAGGAGTGGTCGAAGCCCTGGCCGTTGGGCATGGTTTCGGGCGCGTGGCCCAGGTGCCACTTGCCGACGTGCGCCGTGGCGTAGCCCGCCGCGCGGAACATCTCGGCCATCGTCACCTCGCCCGGCGGCAGCCCGTCCTTCTCGCCCACGTTGCCCGGCACGCCCGCCCGCAGGGGAAAGCGCCCCGTGAGCAGGCCCGCCCGCGACGGCGAGCACACGGACGACGGCGCGTAGAACTGCGTGAAACGGACGCCGCGCGCGGCCAGCGTGTCGAGGCTGGGCGTGGCCAGGTCCGTCGCGCCGTAGCACCCGGCGTCAATGCAGCCCTGGTCGTCCGTGTAGATGACGATCACGTTGGGCCTGCGCGGCGGGGCGGCGGCCCGCGCCGCCAGACCGGAGGCGCACAGCGCCCCCGCGGCGGCAAGAAACCCCCGGCGGGTCATGCGGGAACTGCTGGAAGTGCAAGGCATGGCGTGTCCTCCCGCGGCTGCGCCGCCGCGTGGGGGCAGGGTAACACAAGCCCGGCGGCGCGCGCATGGAGCAAGAAGGAGAACCCGCCGACCCCGCCACGGACGGGATGGACGATGTGGACGGAGTGGACGTTGTGGGCGAACACGGCCGGGCGGTCCGCAGGCTTGCGTCCACGTCGTCCACTCCGTCCACATCGTCCACCCTGTTTGCAGCCGCCGGCTTGGCACCTCCGCCGGGACGGTATATACTTGCGCCAACATTGGTCGAGGAGCGGAACGATGGACTTTCTGGCCACCTGGCTGGCGGTGCAGTTTCTCAGCGGGCGGGTCTTCTTCTTTGGCTTGCTCGCAGCCGCCGTGGCGGTTTGCGCGTTTCATCTGACGGCCCGAACCCGGGGCCGCTCCTGGCTGGGCATCACTGCGGGTCTGTCCGCCCTGTTTGTGACGCTCTCGGCGACACCCCTTCCCGTGTGGGCCTACACGGCCTGGTTCGTCGCCCTCGCTGCCACCCTCCTCCTGCGGCGCCCCCCGAAGAGAAGAGGCGTCGCGCTGGGGGCGTTTCTTCTTCTTTGCGCGGCCATGGCTTCCTGGGAACTCCCCTGGCAGTTTCTAAAACCCGTCGCGCTGACGCGCGGCACCACCCTCCATGTGATCGGGGATTCCCTGAGCATGGGGTCGGGTGTTCCTGACGGCGACTGGCCCTCCCTGCTGGGAAAAGCGCTGGATATCCCCGTTGTCCGCCACGCCCACGCGGGGGCGACAGTGGGAACCGCGCTTTCCTACGCCGACGAGATTCCGGAAGACCCGAAGTCCGTGGTGCTGGTCGAACTAGGCGGCAACAATCTGCTCGGCGGCAAGGGTGATTTTGCACAGGAGTTGGACGAGATGCTCGCCCGGCTCCGCCGGGGTGGGCACCGCGTGATCCTGGTGGAGCTGCCTCTGCCGCCGCTGTACAACGCCTACGGCGCCGCCCAGCGGCGGCTTGCCCGCCGTCACGGCGCGACACTGATCCCGAAGAGGGTGCTTGCGGGGATTTTCGCAGTGCCCGGCGCCACGACGGACGGCCTGCATCTTTCCGATGAGGGGCACCGCGCACTGGCCGCCGCGCTGGCGCAGTGTTTTACCGTTCTCCCTGCCGCTCCATAGGGGCTCGCTTCCTGCGTCCCCCACTTCCCGCCCAAGGTGGAAAAAGTGCGTTTTGCTTTACTCTGGGCGAGAAATCGCGTACAATAAGGCGTTGCTAACGAACGGTAGGTAAAACGGATGGAACAGACACCGCTCGAATCGGGAAATGAGGCCGAGGCCCGGCTGCTGGAAAGCGCCCTCAAAATCTTCTCGGAAAAGGGATATGAGGGCACCAGTATCCGGGAGATCATTGAGGGGGCGGGCGTGACGCGCCCGGTGCTTTATTACTATTTCCAGAACAAGGAGGACCTGTTCCGCCGTCTCGTGGAGCCGCTGTTTAATGAGTTCATCGCCGGGCTGGACCAGGTTCCCGACCTGTACGCCGACTGTCTGGGCCGCCTGAAAGCGGTCATGCGGATGACCTTCGACTACTCGGAGCGCTACCCGCTCACCATCCGCCTGGTGTTCCAGATGTACTTCTCGCCGCCGCAGTGCGGGCCGAAGATGGACAAGTCGGCCTTCCGGCGGAAACGGTTCCAGGTGGTCGAGCGGATTGTGCGCGAGGGGCTGGAGCAGGGCGACCTCGCCGGGGGCGACGCGCAGAGCCTCGCGCTGGTGTTCGTGGGGATCATGGACACGCACATCATGGCCAAGGGCCAGATGCCGGGCATCCGCCTGACCACGGAACTGGCCGAGGGGCTGGTGGACCTCTTCTATTACGGCGCGTGCTTCAAGGACATCCCCATGACCGCGCTCGTGAGCCCGTTCCGGTACGTCTGAGCGGAGGGCTCAGACGTAGACGTCCCGCGCGCCGGCCCGCACCTTCTCCACCATGGCCGAGGCCTTCTCCCGCAGATTCTGCGGCATCTCCCCCAGGGCCTGCGCGATGCAGGCCTCGCCCGCGGCGCGGGTTTCCGGGGTGGCATAGTTGACCAGGAAC
>JAKPUV010000085.1 GCA_029554925.1 Candidatus Hydrogenedentota bacterium
GACCAGCCCGAAATCCACGCCCCAGGTGTCTACGGCGATGCCGTCCAGCTCCCGGGTGTGCTCGCGGGCGCACACGGCCAGCCCCGCGCACATCTCCTCATAGATGCGCGCCAGGTCCCACTGCCGGGTGCCCAGCATGACCAGCCCCTCCGTGCGGAAGCGGTGGATCACTTCCAGCCGGAGCCGGCCGCCCTCCAGCACGCCCAGCACCGCCCGGCCGCTCTCGGCCCCCAGGTCAAACGCAAGAAACTTGTGGGTCTTCATGGCATCCTCCGTATCCGGGTTGTCCGTCCTGTGGACAGTCTCCAGAAAACATAGAGGAACGTCCCGGTGAAATACAACCCGCATGTGCGCTTTCTCGCAGGGATTGGACCAAACGCCCGGCTAACGCGAAAATTTATTGATTTGCCCCGCAATGACGTTTCCAGCAGGAACATGTGAAAGAAACATGGATGGGAAAAGCGAATGGGGGGGCGGTTTGCCGGGTCTTCCGCGGGCCTATCTGCCAAAAGAACACGGGTTACCTTTGCGTTTTTTCAGGTTGCGGAGTAAGATTAGATCATGTTTGCGGCGCGCGGGCTGGTTCCACGGGCGCTGCCGTTGGTTTTAGTTGTTGAAACAGGGAGATAACGGGCAATGGGTACTTTCGGGCGGAGTCTGTCTTGCATGCTGGTCTTTGCGGCGGTCTTGGTGTCCACGCCGCTTTGGGCAACGGCGCAGGGGGCCTCCCCCGGCCCGATCGAGTGGAAGAACCCCGCCGTCCCGGTGAAGGCGGCCGGGTCTCCCCAGGCGGTGCTGGCGAATCCGGCGCCGCGCCACGTGGTGCTCCAGTTCGCCGCGCCGCTGGCCCCCGGTGTCCGTCAGTAGCTTGAGCAGGACGGCGTGGCCCTGCTCGCCTATCTCGGGAGCAACGCGTATTTCGCGTCGCTTTCCGGGAACGACAAGGCGGCGGACGCGGCCGCGGCCGCCGGACTGGCGGCGGCGCAGGAAATTGACCCGGCGCAGAAGATGCACCCCCGCGTGGCGGCGGGCGACTGGCCGGAGCACGCCCTCGCCTCCCTGCCCGCCGTTGTTTTGGGCGGTTCGGAGGAGAAGGGGGCGCCGGAGGTGGAGACCGCCGCGGTCTATGTGGTCTTTCACGGGGATGTGGACCCGCTGAAGGAGGGCGCGGACGCCGTGGCCCGCCACGGGGGCCTGATGAAGGATGTCATCGCCAGCGTGAACGCCGCCGTCGTGTGGGTGCCCGCAGCGAACGCCGCCGCGCTGGCGGCGGAGGACTCCGTGCAGTGGATCGAGCCGGTCCTTCCGAAGATGGGGCCCGTCAACAACTCCAACCGGGTCGTCACGCAGGCGGACGACGCGCAGGCGGCGCCCTACAACCTCACCGGCACCGGGGTGAACGTGCTGGTGTACGACGGGGGAACGGCACGGGGCACGCATGTGGACTTCGGCGGCCGGCTAAACGTGCGCGACACTTCCGGCCTGAGCGACCACGCCACGCACGTCGCGGGCACGGTCGGCGGCAGCGGCGCGGCCAGCGGCGGCACCTACCGGGGCATGGCCCCCGGCGTCACCATCCAGTCCTTCGGGTTTGAGGACGACGGAACGGGCGCCTTCCTGTACACCAATCCCGGCGACATCGAGGCGGACTACAACGCCGCGGTGAACCTGTACGGCGCAGTGATCTCCAACAACTCCATCGGCACGAACACGGCCCAGAACGGATTTCCCTGCGAATGGGAGGGCGACTACGGCGTCACGGACACGGTGATAGACGCCATCGTGCGCGGCAGCCTGGGCGCCCCGATGCGCGTGGTCTGGGCGAACGGCAACGAGCGCGGCAACGGATCCTGCGGCACAACGTACCACACCACCGCGCCGCCCGCCTGCGCGAAAAACCACATCACCGTGGGCGCGCTGAACTCCAACGACGACACCATGACCGGATTCTCCAGCTGGGGCCCGACGGACGACGGGCGCCTCAAGCCGGACATCTCCGGCCCCGGCTGCCAGGGCAACGACGACGGCGGCGTGACCTCCTGCAACTCCACCGGCGACACCGACTACACCACCATGTGCGGCACCTCGATGGCCGCGCCCACGGTGACCGGCCTGTGCGCCCTGATCCTGCAGGATTACAAGGTCCAGTATCCCGCCGCGCCCCTTCCGCGCAACTCCACGCTGAAAACGCTGCTCGCCCACAACGCGGTGGACTTGGGCAACACCGGGCCGGACTACCAGTACGGCTACGGCTCCGTCCGTGTCACGGACACCATTGACTTCATGCGCGGCGGCAGTTTCCGCGAGGACACGCTGGACCAGGGCGAGGTGTTCATCTACAGCGTGTCCGTGGGCGCGGGCGCCTCCGAGCTCAAGGTCACCCTGGCGTGGGACGACGCGCCCGGTGCGGTAAACACCATCCCCGAACTGGTCAACGACCTGGACCTGCTGGTCACGGCGCCCGACGGCACCACCGTCCATTACCCTTGGACGCTGGACCCGGCCAACCCGTCCAATCCGGCCGTGCAGACCGGGGTGGACCGCCGGAACAACATCGAGCAGGTGTTCGTGGGCGCCCCCGCCGAGGGCGTCTGGGTGGTGCAGGTGCGGGGATACAGTGTCCCCTCCGGCCCCCAGCCCTTCTCCATCGCCGCCACGCCGGACCTCTACCAGTGCAGCTCCGCCGGGGTGGTCACCCTGGACCGCGACCTGTACACCTGCACCTCTTTCATGAACGTCACGGTGAACGACTGTGATCTGGACGCCAATCCGGCGGTGGCCGAAACGGTCACCGTGAACGTGTCCTCCCCCACGCAGCCGGCGGGCGAGAATGTCCTGCTCACCGAGACGGACGTCCACACCGCCGTGTTCCGGGGCATGCTGCCCCTGTCCCCCGCGCCCACGCCCGGCGGTCTCCATGTGGTGGACGGCGACACGGTGACGGCCGCCTATGTGGATGCCGACGACGGGGCCGGCGGCGTGAACGTGTCCCGCACGGACACCGCCTCCGTGGACTGCGTGGACCCCGTCGTCTCCAACGTGCAGATATCCTCCGTCAACGCGGGCTCCGCCGTGGTTTCCTTTGACACCGACACCCCCACCACGGGACGCGTTCTCGTGGGCACCTCCTGCGGTGTTGCCGGCATCACCGTGAACGCCCCCGTTCCGGGCACCTCCCACACGGTCACCCTCATGGGGCTGCTCCCCGAGACTGACTACTATGTTTCTGTTGAGGCGACGGATGAGGCGGGCAACCTGGCCAGCGACGACAACGGCGGCGTCTGCTACTCCTTCTCCACGCCGACGGCCCCCAACTACTTCACGGAACTGTTTGAGGCCGGGGACTTTGACCTGGACAACACCACCCTGACGTTTTCACCGAACGGCTCCGCTGACTTCTACGAGGTCTGCCGCACCGCCGCCGCCGCCTTCCCCACGGATCCGACGGGAGGCACCCCCCTTTCGCTGGACGACGACGATTTCACCACTGTGACGATCGGGGACGGCAAGGAGGCGCTGCTGTACGGGTCCGGATACGGCACCCTGTATGTGGGCTCCAACGGTTACATCACCTTCACCGCCGGGGACGGGGCGAACAGCGGCGGTCTTTCTTCGCACTTTGACCTGCCCCGCATCTCGGGGCTGTTCACAGACCTCGACCCCTCCAGCGCCGGAACAGTCTCCTGGAAGCAGCTTTCCGACCGGGTCGCCGTCACCTACGAGGGCGTTCCCCTGTACGGGGTGGCCAGCACCAACAACATGCAGTTCGAGCTGTTTTTCGACGGCACCATCACGGTCACGTGGCTGGCCGTTGACGGTGGGAATGGGATGTCGGGTCTCTCCGGGGGCAACGGCACGCCCGCCGACTTCTTCGAGACCAACCTGGGCGCCAGCAACGCCTGCGACGACCTCACCATCACGCCCAGGATCGGACTGGACGCCTCCGGATATGAGGGCGGCCCGTTCACCCCGGCCGACGCGGTGTATACCCTGACCAACACCGGCGGATCCGACCTTGCCTTCACCGCCGCCTCCGCGGAGGGCTGGGTGGATGTCTCTCCCGCGGGGGGAACACTTGCCGCCGGGACGCAGACAACCGTCACCCTGTCTTTGAACCCCAACGCGAACGCCCTTCCCGTGGGGAGCCACACCGGCCAGATGGTCGTGACCAACACCACGTCCGGGTACAGCACGGGGATTCCGATTGCCCTGGAAGTCATCGCCATTCCCGGTGAGATCGAGGTGACCGACTCCATCGCCCCCGCCGATGACCTGACCATGCCCTTCGGCGACGTGATTGTGGGCCTGGACCGCACCGAAACCATCACGGTCTCCAACACGGACGGAACGCACGATCTCATCATCTCCAGCATCCTGCTGACGGGGATGTATTTTGAGGATTTTAGCGACGGGCTGGCCCAGGACTGGGTACCCCAGAACGCGTCGCAGTGGTCGGTGACTGCCGGCGAATACCGGGCGGCCGACGCGGCGGCGAGCACCCGCATGCAGTCCATCTACACCGGCCGGAAGTGGGCCGACTGCTCCCTGGAGGCGACGGTTCGCCGGACCGGCGGAGTGGGCGCCATCTGCCGTCTGCTTGTGCGGGCGTCGGATGACTTCGACGGCATCGCCAACACCGGCTCCGCCTACACGCTGGGCGTCTCCGGGGACGGCCAATACTATGTGGGCAAGTTTGTGGGCGGCGCGTTTACCTACCTGCAGAACTGGACCGCTTCCGGCGATCTGAATACGGGTGGGACTCCGAACACCGTCGCCATCAGCGTGTCCGGAAACAGCATATCGGTCTTTTTGAACGGGGTTTCGACGTGGACAGGGTCGGACAGTGATGTGTCCGGGGAGGGGCGCATCGGACTCCTGCCCTACACGGACTCGGCTGAACCGACTGTTCATTTCATTGACAATGTCACCGTCTCCGATCCCATGAAGAGCTCCGGGACCGCGGCCGCTCCGGCCCGCACCGGCCTTTCCGGCGGCTACGCCGCGGACGTCTCATCGGACATGGCGCCGGCAGACGGTGGGGCCGGAGCGCGTTCCGCCGGATCCGGCAGGGTTTCGGGCGGCGTCGTCACCTCCGGCGGACTGTTCAGTCTTGGCGGCGTGCCCGCCCTTCCGCACACCCTGGCGCCCGGGGCGTCCGTCACCTTCAGTGTCGCTTATGCTCCTGTGGCAACGGGGCCGGATGAGGCCACCGTCGTCATCACCACCAACGACGCCGACGAACCGTCGGTCGAGGTGGCGCTCACCGGCAACGGCATAGCCGATGCCATGGCGGTGAACCCCGGGACGGACACCCTTTTCCACGGCCCCCAGGGAGGCGCTTTCATCCCGCCCACCTCCAATTACCTCGTCACCAACACCCGG
>JAKPUV010000095.1 GCA_029554925.1 Candidatus Hydrogenedentota bacterium
GGCGTGGATCTGGGCGGAACGTTTGTTAAGACGGCCGTTGTCTCCACCGAGAAGAAGATCATCGTCAAGGACTCGCGGCCGTCCAACGCCGAGGGCGGCCCCAAGGCCGTCATGGACACCATGGAGGACGCCGTGCGCGACCTGCTCGCGGCAAACGGCCTGACGATGGACAACGTGCTCGCCGCCGGGTTCGGCGCGCCGGGCCCCATGAACTGGCAGACCGGCATCGTGTTCAGCCCGCCCAACCTGCCCGGCTGGAAGGACGTGCCCCTGGCCGCCGAAATGACGAAGCGGCTGGGCGTTCCCTGCTACGTGGACAACGACGCCAACGTGGCCTGCTACGGCGAGTACTGGCTGGGGGCGGGCCAGGGCGCGGAGTGCGTCGTGGTCTTCACCCTGGGCACCGGCGTCGGCGGCGGCATTGTGGTGTTCGGCAAACTGCTGCGCGGGATAGACGGCACGGCGGCGGAGCTGGGCCACCTGACGGTGCACCGCGACGGGCGGAAATGCGGCTGCGGCTCCCTGGGCTGCCTGGAGGCCTACGCCTCCGTCACGGGCATGCTCCGCACGGCCGCAGAGGGCTGGGACGCCGCCGATACGTCCCTCAAGGCGGAGACGGGCAACGACCCGTCGAAACTGACCGGCAAGATGATCCACGCCGCGGCCGCCGCCGGGGACGCCTACGCACGGTTTGTGTTCGACGAGACGGCCACCTGGATCGGCATTGGCGCGGCCAGCATGGTGAACGCGCTGAACCCCGAGCGCATCGTGCTGTGCGGCGGCATGATCGCCGCGGGCGACATGCTCTTCGACACCGTGCGCCGCGTGGTCCGGGAGAACGCCTTCGAGGTGCCCGCGAAGCGGTGCCAGATCCTGCCCGCCGGCCTGGGCGGCGACTCCGGGGTCATCGGCTGCGCGGGCTGCGCCCTCGCCCGCTACGAGGACGAGCGGGGAGCCTGAGCATTCCGCCTAACGTGCATGCGCCTTCGCCGCCGCTCCCAGATTGCGGGTGTCCCGGGTGAAGGGCGTGGCTGACCGCCCCCGCTCCAGCTGCACATTGTCCAGAAATATCTCGCAGGAACCGTCACTGGTCTGAAGGCTCAGCCCCACCATCGGGTCCGAAACCGCCCCCTCCGTGTGCCGCCCCGGAACAACGGGAAACGCATACAGCCGCCATTCCGGCGTCAATCGCACCGTGGACACGACATTCGCGAGGTCGCGGTTTCCAAAGGCCAGCACCACCATGCCGCGGGGCGCGCGCGGCTGGTCCGCGTCCGCGCAGCGGGCCTCAAACGAAACCACATATTCCTCGCCCGCCGCGGCGGCAATCCCCTCCGTCTCCCCGGCAGGCCCCCGTGCGGCCTTCAGCCAGAACGGTCGGAAAGGAGCCCCCCCGGTGACGCTGGCGGACAGTGTCTTGCCGCCGAAACGCTCCCCCTCCGCGTTCCGCAGCGTCCACCCCGCCGGCAGTCCATTTCCGGACTCGGGACGCTCAAACCCGCCATCCTCCAGCATGTTCACCGTGTCGCGCCCCATCACCCACAGCCCCACCCCGTTCCGCAGCAGCAGGGGCTCCGCGCCCGCCTCCTCCAGCCCCTTCCGGTCACCCTCCGACAACTGCCCGGTGGGACGGGTCACGATCCAGATGTTGTTGTCCCTGCAGAAGCCCGCGCTCTTTGCCAGCTCGCCGGTGTTCTCGGGCGCATACCACCGGAGGGTGGGCGCGATGCCCGCAGCGGTCCGGGGGTCCCGCTCCAGGAAGCGTTTCAATGTGTTGTGCGGCCGGAAACCCCACTTGCCGCGCTCCATCGCCAGCACGTCCCCATACTGTATGCGGTCCGCCAGCAGTTCGGCCCGGGGGCGCAGGTCATCCGTGTCCCCGCCGCGCAGGATTCCCTGCACGGGAGAGACCCGGAGCAGGCACATCACGACGAGAATCCCTCCGGCGGCACAGCAGCCCCCGACGTGTCCCATCCGGCCCGGCAACAGGCGGCGGGACAGGGCAAACACCCCCTGCACCCCGGCGGCAAACAACAGGGTCAGCGAGACACACTGAATGATGAGGTAGCGCTCCGTCCAGAAATGGCCCACGCGCAGAAAGAGGAAGGGCAGGTGTATGGCGAGGGGAAAGAGGGCCAGGGCCAGCATCCGGCGGTGGCAGAGCAGGAGAAACGCCGCGCCCGCCGCCGCGACGGCAAGATAGAAGGACACGCTGGCCGGACCTTTCGCGGCCAGATAGTGGTTTTCCACAAAACCCCGCCACTGGCCCCAGGTCAGGGCGTACCCCTCCGACTTCTCCGCCGGGGCGTTGGCGACACCCGTCCGGGTGCCCTCCTCGCTCAGCATCTCGAAGACAGAGGCGATCTTCTTTGTGCCCCCGGAAAGCAGCGTGGAGGGCAGAAATGCCGTCCCTACGGCCGCCGCACAGCACACGCCCACCAGGACCACCCTGCCGATCCGTCCGGAAAGACGCGCCTCGCCCCTCCCGAAAAACAGGACAACCGCCACAGCGGCCAGCGCGGCGGCCAGGGCCGCGATAAAGGAGAGATGGTTGAAGACCCCCAGAAAGGCCACCAAGAAGACCCAGGCGAGCCTGCGGGCCGACCAGCGTTCCAGAAGGGCGAGCAGCGCGGCGAGCAGGCAAATTTCAGAAAGGAAAACGAAGGCATAGAACCGCATTTCGGCGCTGTACTTGATGTGCAGCGGCAGCGTCGTGAGAAAGAGGGCGCCCGCGAGGGCGCCCATAAGGCCGATCCGCCGCCGGAATACGGCCATAAACACACCGATCCCGGCCAGTCCGAAGAGGAAGTGCGGGATTCTTGCCGCGAGTTCCTCCGCCAGGACGGGGGAGGCAAGCCCGTCCACAAATGCCTTGGAGACCAGCGGGGTCAGGGGGGCGAGATTCGGCACCAGGGCCGTCACCTCGTCCCGAATCGCGTCCCCATAGGTCTTTTCCGCCCACTCAAGGGTGTAGACTTCATCCATCCAGGGGGTCCGGTCGAGCCGGGGAATCCGCAGCGCCGCCGCGGCCAGCAGCAGCACGGCGAGCAGAACGAGAAAGATCCGCTGACGGGAAGTCGGGGAAACGCCCTCCTCCTGTTGAATCCGCTCAAGGTTTCCGCATCCGGCGTTCAGCATACTGTCGTTCCTCCGCAGTTCTGCAAATGTCGGGATGTCGCACGTCCGGAAACGCCCTGCCTATTCGTCCTCTGAAGGGGCTTTCCCCGCCGGCCTGGCCCGCCTCCGGATTTCGCGGAAGAACTCCGACAGCATCTCCCCGCACTCCTCCGCCAGCACCCCGCCGGCCACGGCGGGCTGGTGGTTGAAGCGCCGGTCCTCCAGGAGGTTCATCAGGGTGCCGCAGCAGCCCGCCTTGGGGTCGGACGCGCCGAAATAGACCTCCGGGATGCGGGCGAGGATGATGGCGCCGGAGCACATGGGGCAGGGCTCCAGGGTGACGTACATCCGGGTGTCCTCCAGCCGCCACGACCCCAGATGCCCCGCCGCCGCGGTGATGGCCAGCATCTCGGCGTGCGCCGTGGGGTCCTGGAGCAGCTCCCGCTGGTTGTGGCCCCGGCCGATGACCATCCCCTTGTGGACAATCACGCAGCCCACGGGCACCTCGCCCTTGCGCAGGGCCTGCTCCGCCTCGCGCATGGCCAGCCGCATGCAGCGCTCGTGTTCGTTTTCTTCCGTCATGGGATCCCCGTTCGCCCCTCCCGCCGCCGGATTGCATTATACCCCTGCCCCGTGAAACAATCATCCTGCGGCCCCCGCCGAAATAGAACGCCGCCGCGCGGCGTTCCGCATGTGCAAGGGGCCGCGCAAGGGATTCGGCGGACGGTGACCCAACGATGATGGACACGCGTGAAAACGGACTGAGCACCTACCTGGCGGAAATCGCGAAGATTCCGCTGCTGACCCCGGCCGAGGAGGTGCGCCTGGCCCGGAACCTGAAGCGGGGCGGGGAAAAGGCGCGCGAGGCGCGCCGCAGGCTCATCATCTCGAACCTCCGGCTCGTGGTCAGCATCGCCAAGAAGTACCTCTACTACGGCCTGCCGCTGCTCGACCTCATCGAGGAGGGCAACCTCGGCCTCATGAAGGCCGTGGACCGTTTTGACCCCTCGCGGGGCTGCAAGTTCTCCACCTACGCCACCTGGTGGATCCGCCAGGCCGTGACGCGGTCCCTGTCCAACCAGGGGCGCACGGTGCGCATTCCGGTGTACATCACCGACAACCTCTCCAAGTACAAGCGCGTGGTGGAGGAGCTGTACCGGAAAACAGGCCGCCACCCCGAGGTGGACGAGATCGCCCAGGCGATGGAGCTGAAGGAGGCCGAGGTGCGCCGGCTCCAGACCTTCGCCGAGAGCATCGCCCCCATGGAGGGCATGTCCTCCCTCGACAGCGAGGGATTCCACAGCCTGCCCGAGGGCACCAGCCCCGCCGCGAACGACCCCGCCATCGAGCAGTGGGTCCGCGACCAGCAGATGGAGGA
>JAKPUV010000097.1 GCA_029554925.1 Candidatus Hydrogenedentota bacterium
CGGGGGGGAAGGAGGGCGGCGCGGGGGTGAAAGGGGCGGCGCACCCCGTCGTGCGGAACGGCGAAACTGGCCGCGATGGCCACGGCGTACAGCAGGAGCGCCAGGGTGAACACGGCGCGGTAGCCCGTCTCGGCGCGGGGCGCCAGGCCGATGACGAAGCCCGCCAGGAGCGGGCCCGCCAGACGCGCCACAGCGCTCACGGTGGACAGCATCCCCAGGAAATAGTCGCGCCGCTCCTGGGTGCTGTAGTCGAAGGTGAACGTGTTGTTCCCCGCCCAGAAGAACCCCCAGGTCACCCCCAGCAGGGCGCCCAGCGCCACCGCATGGTCCGCCGCGCCCCCGCGAAGCCAGAGGAGCGCCCCGTAGTACACGGCATGCAGCACCAGGCCGATGCGGAAGACATGCACGCGGTCGCGCGTCTTGGCATACCACCCCGCCAGGATGAACACGGCGGGGGTCACCGCGTACAGGGCGGTGTAGTGGAGGCAGACCACGCGGAAATCGAGGCTGTTGACGTAGAAGTACACCCCCACAAAGACCGAGCAGAGGGCCTCGGCCACATTGTAGAGGGCGTTCAGCGAAAGCACCAGCCCCGCCTTGGGGTGCAGGCCGCTCGTTTCATCCCGAACCAAGGGTATTCTCCGGGGGGGGCCCCGCCGGCCGGGTGCCGCCTGCCCTGTCCGCCGCCGGGAACACCCCGGGGATCCGCCGGACTACTGCTGGTCCCCGTCCACTTCGCCGATCAGGGCGTTGAAGAGGTCCTCCGGTCCGCCGGGATAAAACAGGGCCACGAAGAAAAGCACCGGCGAGGCCACGGTGTACACCACGAACCCGATGACGCCGGCCACCAGCCCCAGAATCCCCGCGAGCCAGCCGCCGGGCACCATCAACGACAGCACGAAGTCCTTCTCTCTCATCGTCGCGTCCTCCATGACCTGTCCGAACCGAAAGTTGGCACTGCCCTGCCCCAAAAATACCGCACCCGCCGCCCCCCTGTCAATCCGGCGGCCGTGCCCCTGCCGCCGCGGCAATGGTATACTGGCGGCGGAGTTTCGCGCCATGCTCTGCCAGAAATGCCACAGAAACCCCGCCACGGTCAAGTATGCCGAGGTGGTGGACGGCACGGTGGTCCACCAGGACCTCTGCGCCGAATGCCTGGAAACCTACCAGCGGGACGCCTCTTCCGCCTTCTCCCTGGGAGAGGCCAAACCGGGCATCCGCCCGCCCGGCGGCACCCCCAGACAGGCACCCGAGGGGCGCGGACCGGCCCGGACCTGCCCCTCCTGCGGCGACGCGCTGGCCAGGGTGCTGGATGCGGCGACGGCGGGGTGCCCGGCCTGCTACCGGCATTTCGGAGCGGAGATCGAGTCCGTGCTGGAGGGGCTGCACCGCGGCATGCGGCACCGGGGAAAGACCCCGCGTGTGGACGACGGCCGCGCGCGGCTGCACGCCCAGCTGCAGCACAAGCGCACCCTGCTGCGGAGCGTGCTGGGCCTGGAGGACTACGAGCAGGCCGCCCTGATCCGCGACGAGATCAAGGGGCTGGAGGCCGCGCTCAGAAACTCCGGAAGGGAGCTGGACTAGCCCGATGCCCGTCACCACCCTGCTGAAAACCCCGCCCCCCTGGGCGGATTCCGGAGACGCCGCCGACTGGGCGGTGGTGGCGTGCCACTGCACCCTCGCGCGCAACTTCTCGGACTTTGTTTTTCCCGCGCGATGCAACGAGGGGGAACTCTGCGCCGTGGCCTCCCGGGTGCGCACCGCCGTGGAGGGGGCCCTCGCCGGACTGACGGCCGCCCCCCCCGCCTCCGACGCCGTCGAGACCGCCGCCTTCGCGGAGCGCTGGCTGGTCACCGACGCCTGGCCCGCCCTGCCCGAGCGGGCGCGGACGCTGCATCTCTCCCCCGCGCAGGACCTCGCGGTTTCCGCCAACACGGGGGACCACCTGCTGCTGCGTGCCGCCCTGCCCGGCAACCGTCTGGAGGACGCGTGGGCCCGGGCCAGCCAGGCCGACGACGCCCTGTCGGCACTGCTCAACTACGCCTGCGATGACCGGCTGGGCTTTCTCACCGCGCGGCTGGACATGACCGGAACGGGGCTGCGGGCGGGCGCGCTGCTGCACCTGCCCGCCCTCGCCGCGCGCGACGCCCTCGGCGGGCTCGCGCGCGATCTGGCCGCGCAC
The DNA here is from genome assembly GCA_029554925.1 of Candidatus Hydrogenedentota bacterium. Taxonomy (GTDB): domain Bacteria; phylum Hydrogenedentota; class Hydrogenedentia; order Hydrogenedentales; family CAITNO01; genus JAAYBR01. The sequence continues at coordinate 2,183 of JAKPUV010000097.1, forward strand.
CGTCTGGCCCTGCTGCCCGCCGCGCCGGGGAATCCCCCCGAGCACGGCGGCGCCCTGCGGGCCGGAGGCGGCCACCTCTGCCTCACAGCGGCGGAAATCGAGCCGCTGCCCGCCCAGTGCCTGCTGTCCACCGAGGACGGCGCGCGGACGGCCGCCGCGCCCGCCGCCGGGGACCTCTATGTCCTGCACAACACGGATGCCCTGGGCGTGCCCGAGGAGGAGCTCGTGCTCCGGGTCGGCCATGCGGCCCGGCAGGCGGCGGGCCTGGAGGAGCAGGCCCGCAACGTCCTTGCGCGCGACCGGGAACGCCTGGAGGACCGCATCGCGCGGGCGGTCGCCCTCGCCCGGGGGGCGCGCCTGCTGGGGTTCCGGGAGGGGCTGGTCCTTCTCTCGACACTGCGCCTGGGCCGCGCCCTGGAGCTGGTTTCCGGCCCCGCGCCCGGCCGCATGGCCCGCGCCCTCGCGGAGACGCAGGCCGCGCATTTGTGCCTCATGCGGGGCGCCGAACGCACCGCCCTGTCCGTGGCGGCGGCGCGGGCGCGCTATTTCCAGGAACTGCTGACGGAATAGGCCCCGCCCTGCCCCGCACCAAGCACCCACGCAAGGAGAGACATGTCCGACACGCACAGCGAGAAAACATCCGCCCCCGCCTGGGGCGCCGTCTTTGACGTGGACGGCACCATGGTGGACAACCACGCCTTTCACCAGGCCGCCTGGATTGAGCTGGGCGCGCGGCGGGGCCTGCCCCTGGACGCGGAGTACTACCGGCACCACATCCACTCGAAGGACAACGCGGTGATCATGGAGAACATGCGCCGCAATTTCGGGCGGGACGACCTGGGGCAGGATGTCGCGGTGGAGAAGGAGGCCATCTACCGGGAGCTCTACGGCCCGCGCGTGCTTCCCATGCCCGGCCTCTCCGCCTTCCTTGGACAGCTTCGCCGGGCCGGAGTGCCCTGCGCCGTGGCCTCGAACGCCCCGGAGCCCAACGCCCGCCTCGTGCTGGACCGCCTCGGCGTGGCGGACATGTTTCCCGTGGTGCTGACCCCGGACGCCGGATTCCCGGGAAAGCCCGCCCCGGACCTCTTCCTCGCGGCCGCCGCCGCCCTGGGACTGCCCCCGGCGGCCTGCGTGGTCTTTGAGGACAGTTATTCGGGCTTTCTCGCCGCGGAGGCGGCGGGCATGCCCTTCATCGCCGTTCTGCGGGGCGCAAACCCCGTGAGCCTGCCCTACGCGGAGAAGGCCCTGATCAAACTGCACGATTTTGAGCCGCTCGAGGCGGACACCGTGGCGCGCGCGCTCGGCACAGCGCTGAAATAGAAAACGGGCCCGCCCCGGGGGACGGGCCCGCACCTGTATCCTTGGAAGACGCCCCTAGCGGACCAGGGCGGTGTTGATCACCTGCTGCACGTCAAGCGTGTTGACGGCGCCGTCGTTGTTCACATCGGTCACCCAGAGGGACTTGGTGCTCCGGCGCAGGACGTCGGACGTCACAAGCTGCACGTCCACGGCGTCCACCTTCCCGTCCTTGTTGACATCCGCGAAGGGAACGTCCGAGGCGTCGCCCACGAAGCGGAACGCGCCCGCGGCCAGGCCCACGCCGTCAACGGACTCCGCCACCACGTCCACCACCCCGGCGGCGTGCAGCGGGGTCGTCACCCGCAGCTCGCCGTCGCTGATGACGGTGATGTTGGACCCGGCAACACCGCCGAAAGTGACCCGGCTCACGCCGCTCAGCCGCTCGCCGAGCAGGGTCACGCGGTCGCCGCCGAGGGTCAGGCCGAAGGGCGGCGTGACGGACGTGACGACCGGGAACCCGGCAATGGTGACCACGGGGGAAATGACCATCTCACCCGCGATGCCCGACCGCGTGACCGGCACCACGCCGAACCACCACCGGTCGCTGGCGCGCGTCGCGTTGGAAGGCACCACGGCGCGGCCGATCAGCGAGAGGACCACCTGGCCGTTCCGGTACCAGTAGATCAGCGAGTCGCCCTCGGCGTAGAACTCCGGGTCGGCCTCCTTCTCCGGGTGCGTGTACACATAGGAGGCGGTGAGCGCGCGGCCCAGGGGCACCACGCGGCTCTGGGTCGGGTTTTCGAAGGGCGTGTCGGCCGACACCGCAAGGTCGGCGGCCGACGGGCGGGCAAACGACCGGCCCACGTAGATGCTCACATCCTCGAAGGCCTCCTGGCCGCCCAGACGCGCCCGCGCGCGCAGGGTGAAGAGCCCCTTCTGGTCCGGCTGCGGCGTCCAGGAGAAGCGGCCCGTGCCGTTGCCCAAGTCCGCGAAGGGCACCGGGCCCGCGCCGTTCCACTCCCCGAAGAGCGTCGGCACGCCCGCCAGCCCGGCCGGCCGGAACACGGACATGTCGAAAACGATCTGCTCGCCGACGGCGGCGTACACCGGGGGCGCCGGCAGGAAGGCCAGCCGGGTCTGCACGGCGGGCAGCGCGCTCAGGTCGGGAATGGAGTAGGCCTGCTGGAGCCCGTCGTCGGGGAAGGCCTCGGACGGGTCGCGCGGGATGCCGGATCCGTCGGACAGGCCCACGAGCGCGTCAACGGCGCCGACCCCGAGATAGGTGAACCGGATCTGCCCGCTGTAGAACAGCTCCACCTGGACGGTGGTCCGCCCGACCATGTTCGTGGGCAGGTCCTCCGGCCAGGAGGGCATGTCCTCGAAGGTGAGCACCATGCGGTCGGACAGGTTGCGGAACCAGGTGTCGCCGCCCATGCTGGGCGAGAAATCGTTGAACATGAACGAGATGCGGGGAATGGCGAAGTGGGCCGCGAGGCTGGGGAAGTTCAGCTCCGGAACGGGGGTGGCGTCTGCGAAGGAAATGTAGCCGTTTGCCGCGATGTAAATGCGCAGGTACTTCTTCCCGAAGAACGGGAAAGGCACCTCGCCGCCCACAATGGCCACCGCGTTGTCGTCGGTGAAGGTGAGCCGGTAGGCGCCGCCGTCCGCGTCCGCGCGGGCCACGGGCAGCGCGTAGACGTTGCGGCGGAACGTGCCCTCGTAGTTGCTGTAGCCGATGCCCGGCATGTCGCCGGAAACGCCGCCGCCCGGGGCGCCCACGGGGGTGAAGGTGAGCTGGGAGAAGGACAGGTCCATCGGGTCCGCCTGGTCGAGCAGCGGGTCGTAGCCGAAGGGCTGGCTGAGCACGCTGGGTGCGGGCGCCCCCGCCACCACGCGCGCGTAGACGATCTGCGGGAAACTCTCGGTGATGTCGGCGATGAGGGTGTAGTAGTACTCCACGCCCTCCTCCACCGCGCGGTCGAGGTACTTGTCCTCGCCGCGGGGCACCGGCAGCACGGTCCCCTCGCCGATGCGCTGCGCGAAGCGGCCCACGCTGCGCAGCAGCGTGAGGTTGGAGAGGTCCTCCAGCGCCGGGTTGGTCCACGTGAGGGCGACGGCGATCTGCCCGTCGCCGTCCACCGCCGACACCGCGCGGAAGTCGCGCAGGCCCAGCAGGGCCACCTCGGGCGGCACAATCTCCACGGCCCGCGCCGCGGCGGCGACGTTCAGCTTGTCCTCAAAGGCGAGGCCGATGTCGCTGGCGGCGGCCCCGAGGGCGAAATACAGGTCAAAGTAGTCCGACGACGGGGAGAGGGAGTCCAGGGCGGCGTAGAAGAGCTGGGCGACCACCACCTCGCCCATGGCCGCCACGGTCTCGCCGTTGAAGGTGTCGCCGTCCGTCAGCAGGTAGACCAGCTTGTTGCCGATGCCGTTGTTGCTGTGCACCCCGCCGAGGTCCGTGAGGGTAAAGGGGTTCTTCAGGTAGGGGCTGCCCAGGCGGTCCGGGTCGGAGAAGACCGTCGGGTCTTTCATGTAGCGCAGACCGGGGTACTCGGTGATCGGATCCGGGCGCTCGCGGCCGCGGGTGTCCGGAATCAGCAGCTCCATGTCCTCGCCGATCCACCAGCGCAGCTCGGGGGTGTCCTTGCCCCGGCCGTTGGAAAGGTCCACAAGCTCGCCGCCCCAGTCGGAGTACATCTCGGACAGGGCCCCGGAGAAGCCGAAATACGTGAAGTTCACCTCGGCGTCGGTCACCGCGTGGGTGAGTTCGTGTCCCGCCACATCGTCGGCCATAAGGCGGTTGTCAAACACCATGATCTCTTCCGACGGATCCCAGTAGGCGTTGAAAAT
>JAKPUV010000098.1 GCA_029554925.1 Candidatus Hydrogenedentota bacterium
CCGGAACCCGCGCTCGACGGTGGGCACGGTGACGGAGATTTACGACTATCTGCGCCTGCTGTTCGCGCGGGTGGGCCGGCCGCACTGCCCGTCGTGCGGGAAGCCGGTGGCGTCGCAGACGCCGCAGAGCATTGTGGACGGCCTGCTGGCGCTGCCGGAGGGGAGCCGGCTCCAGGTGATGGCACCGCTGGTGCGCCAGCGCAAGGGCACCTACCAGCGCACGATCGAGGACGTGAAGCGGCAGGGTTTCGTGCGGGTGCGGGTGGACGGCGCGTTCCACCATGTGGACGACGACATCCCCATGGAGCGCTACGTAAAGCACGACATTGACGTGGTGGTGGACCGGCTGGTGGTGAAGGAGGGGGTCCAGAAGCGGCTGACGGACTCGGTGGAGACCTGCCTGAAGCTGGGCAAGGGGCTGATCCGGGTGTGGATCGAGGAGACGGGCAGGCCGGCGCGGGAGCTGCTCCAGAGCGAGCACATGGCCTGCCTCGACTGCGGCGTCGTGCTGGAGGAGCTGGAGCCGCGCAGTTTTTCGTTCAACAACCCCCACGGCGCGTGCCCGAAATGCACGGGCCTGGGCTCGGTGCTGGAGATGGACCCCGACCTGGTGGTGCCGGACGCGAGCCTGTCCATCCACGACGGGGCGGTGCGGCCGTGGAGCATGCGGCGGGTGCTGGACGGCATGTACCGCAAGGCGCTGCTCTCGGTGTGCATGCACTACGGGCAGGACCCGTTCACGCCGTGGCGGCAGCTTCCGGAGTGGTTCCGCAAGATCGTGCTGCACGGGTCGGGCACGGACGACGTGGTGTTCTCCTACTCGAACGACCAGCGGACTTATGAGACGACGCGGCCCTTTGAGGGGGTCATCCCCAATCTGGAGCGTCGGCACCGGGAGACGGACTCCGCGGCGGCGCGCGAGATGATCGGCGAGTTCATGGGGTCGCGGGCCTGCCCCGAGTGCCGGGGCGCGCGGCTGCGCCCGGAGGCGCGCGCGGTGCGCGTGGCGGGGAAGACCATCCTGGACGTGACGGGCATGTCCGTGTCGGACAGCCTGGCCTTCTTCACGGGCATGAAACTCTCCAAGTCCGAGACGATCATCGCGGCGCGGATCATCAAGGAGATCCGCGAGCGGCTGGGCTTCCTGAACAGCGTCGGGCTGAACTACCTGACGCTGGAGCGGCAGGCGGGCACGCTGTCCGGCGGCGAGTCGCAGCGCATCCGCCTGGCCACGCAGATCGGCTCCGGGCTGGTCGGCGTGCTGTACATCCTCGACGAGCCGAGCATCGGCCTGCACCAGCGGGACAACGCGCGGCTGCTGGCGACGCTGGAGCGCCTGCGCGACCTGGGGAACACGGTCATCGTCGTGGAGCACGACGAGGAGACCATCCGCGCGGCGGACTGGGTGGTGGACCTGGGCCCCGGCGCGGGGGTCCACGGCGGGCAGGTGGTGGCCGCGGGCACGCCGGAGGCGGTCATGAAGACGCCCGCCTCGCTGACCGGGCAGTTCCTCAGCGGCGCGCGGACCATCGCGGTGCCCGAAAAACGCCGCCCGGGCAACGGAAAGCGGGTGACGATCCGCGGGGCGCGTCACCACAACCTGAAGAACGTTACCGTGTCCATCCCCCTGGGAACCTTCACCTGCGTCACCGGCGTGTCCGGGTCGGGCAAGTCGAGCCTGATCAACGAGACGCTGTACCCCGCCGTGGCGCGCCGGCTCTACGACGCCTTCGAAGGGAAGCCCGGCGCGCACGACCGGGTGGACGGGCTGGACCACCTGGACAAGATCATAGACATTGACCAGTCGCCCATCGGGCGGACGCCGCGCTCGAACCCGGCCACCTACACAGGCCTTTTCGCGCCCCTGCGCGAGCTGTTCACCCGCACCCCCGAGGCGCGCGCGCGGGGCTACCAGCCCGGCCGCTTCAGCTTCAATGTGAAGGGCGGCCGCTGCGAGGAGTGCGAGGGCAACGGCCTGCTCACCATCGAGATGCACTTCCTGCCCGACGTCTACGTGCCCTGCGACACCTGCCACGGCGCGCGCTACAACCGCGACACCCTGGAGATCCGCTACAAGGGGAAGAACATCGCCGAGGTCCTCGACATGACGGTCGAGGAGGGCTGCGAGTTCTTCCGGAACATCCCCGCGCTCTCCGCCAAGCTGGAGACCCTGCGCGACGTGGGGCTCGACTACGTCCGCCTCGGCCAGGCCGCCACCACCCTCTCCGGCGGCGAGGCCCAGCGCGTGAAGCTCGCCACCGAGCTCTCGCGCCGCCAGACCGGCCGCACCCTCTACATCCTCGACGAGCCCACCACGGGCCTCCACGCCGCCGACGTGGACAAGCTCCTCTCCGTCCTCCACCGGCTGGTGGACTACGGGAACTCCGTCGTCGTCATTGAGCACAACCTCGACGTCATCAAGACGGCGGACTGGATTCTCGATCTCGGCCCCGAGGGCGGCGACAAGGGCGGCGAAGTCCTCGCCGAGGGCACCCCGGAAGAGGTCGCCGACTGCCCCGGCTCCCACACCGGCGCGTATCTGAAGGACAAACTGCCCGCGCCCGCCAACAAGCCCGCGCGGCGCGGCCGCAAAGCGGGTAAGAAATAGGGGGGGGAAGCCGCGGATGTTCCCCTGACCGCCGGACAAGAGGGTGTGAGAACCGACGCCAGGGCGAGAACGAGGTTGCTTCAGTCGCCGCGCTCCTTCGCAATGACGCGCATTTCCACGGTCATTGCGAGGAGGCCGCCCCGGCCGACGCGGCAACCTCTTGTCGGAAAGCCCTGGACTCTGCGCATTTCACGGGTGGACGAGCACTTGTGACGGCCCAGACGCTGTCACCTCGGACCCACAGGGCGTACCCTGCCTCGAACACATCCGCAGCCGTTCCTTATCCGGCGATCAGACGTTCCGTCCGATGTTTCATGCTTCTAGGAACTGTTCCTTGTTTTTGCCGAGTAGTGGTATACTAACGGACAGGGGGGGGTAAATTGGACCGCGGCCGCCGATATTTTCGGCGACACAGGAGAGGGAAGCGGTGTACATAACGTTGGCGATAGGGGTTGTGCTGGGATGCTCGCTTGTGTGCAACTTCCGGCAGCGTGCGCGGGCGCGCCGTATGCGGGAAGAGGCGCGGCGCGCGGCGGTGGCCGCCGCCCTGGAGCGCGCGGCGGTGGAGCGCCGTCTGGCGGAGAGCGAGGAGCGCTTCGAGTGGTATGCGGAGCACACGGAGAACGTTGTTTTCAGGATGGCCGTGCCCGCGGGAAACCACACCTACCTCAACCGCGCCGCGATCGCCTACTACGGATGCAGCCGCGAGGAGCTTCTTGCCAATCCGGCGCTGGCGCTGCAGGTGCTGCATCCGGACCACCACCAGGAGTTCTTCCGGCAGTGGGAGAGCATCGTTTCGGGGCGGGGCTGCAC
>JAKPUV010000127.1 GCA_029554925.1 Candidatus Hydrogenedentota bacterium
GAACAGCGCGAGAAGGCCGCCGAAGAGGCCTGAACGCGCGCACAGGGGCGCCATGGCAGAACCCCGCAAAGCCGCCGTCCTCGTGGTGGACCAGAACGCCAGGGCCTGCCGGGCCCTGGTGGAGTGGTTGAACGACCGGGGCCATGACGCCGTGGGGGTGGACAGCGGGGAGCAGGCATTCAACCGCCTCGACGCCCAGCCGTGGGACGCCCTGGTCGCCGAATTCGGCGCCCCCAGGGTCAACGGCGAACGGCTGGCCCGCGTGGCCCTGTCCCGCCATCCGGACCTCTGCGTGATCCTCACGGCCGCGCAGACACAGGCCGACCGGGCGCTGGCCCTGCTCTCCGAAGGGGTCCACGACTACCTTGTGAAACCCGTGAACCTGCCGCGCCTGGATGCGGTGCTGCGGCGGGGGCTCGCCTTTCAGGGGCTGCTCCGGGGCCAGGTCGAGCTGCAACGCCGCCTCGACGAGCAGTTTGGCCTGATGCGGCTCACGGGACGATCGGGGCGCATGCTGGACGTGTACCGCCAGGTGCGCCACGCCGCCCCCCTCGCCACGCCGGTGCTGGTGTGCGGCGAGCCGGGATCCGGCAAGGAGATCGCCGCCGAGGCCATCCACACCACCGGACCCCGCCGCGACGCGCCCATGGTCAAGGCGGACGCCGCCGCCCTCCCCGCGCGCGAGCAGGCGCGCGCCCTTTTCGGTGAAGGCCCGCGCGGGGGGCTGGTCGAGTCCGCCGAGGACGGCACCTTCTTTCTGGACAATGTCGAGGCGCTGTGCCCCGAGGCGCAGGCGCGCCTGGCGCGATGGATTGAAACCGGCCTGGTCCAGCGAACGGGGGCCTCCAGGGGGGTCCGGGCTTCCGCGCGGCTGGTCGCCGCCACACGCCGCTCCCCCGCCCAGCTCCGCACCGCGGACGGGTTCGACCCCGCCCTGGCGGAGGCCCTCTCCGCGCTGGTGGTGGAGATGCCCCCGCTGCGCCAGCGTCCCCAGGACATCCCCCTCCTGGTGCGCGAAATGCTCGACCGGCGCGCCCGCGCCGCCCAGTCCGAGCCCCGCACCGTCTCCCCCGCCCTGCTGGAACTCCTGGCCCGCTACGACTGGCCGGGGAATGTCCGCGAACTCGAGGCCGTGCTGGAGGGGATGGACCTGAGCGCCGCGCCCGGCCCCCTGGGCCTGGACGTCGCCCCGCCCTACCTCCGCAAGGCCGCCCGTCCCGCCAGGGGCGAGCTCCGCGTTCCCCTCGGCGTGCCCATGGCCGTCATCGAGCGCGCGGCCATCGAGGAAACCCTGCGCCACTGCGACTACGACAAGGCCGCCTGCGCGCGCATGCTCGGCATCGGCCTGCGCACGCTCTACCGCAAACTGGGGCAGTACGCCGAAGACGACGCCCGCAGCTGAAGCCGCCGACCGATGAAGGAGTGCTCCGCATGAACCGTCGCGCTTTCCTCGCCGGAATGGGCGCCCTGTCCCTCGGCCTCCCGCGTCTGTGCGGCGCCGCGGACGAGGCGGGGCCTCTCCGCGTGGCGACCTACAACATTCATCATGCCGAGGGATCGGACGGGCGGCTGGACATTGACCGCATCGCGGGGATCCTCCGGGAATTGGACGCCGATGTGGTCTGCCTCCAGGAGGTGGACCGCAACCAGCCGCGCACGGAAAAACTGGACATGCCCGCGCTGCTCACGGAGAAACTGGGCATGGCTTCCGCCTACGGGGTCAACTACCGGTTCTCCGGCGGAGAGTACGGGGTTCTCACCCTGACACGCCTGCCTCTCCTGTCGCAGAAGAACACCCCCCTCGCCAACCCGGAGAAGAATCCGGAGCCGCGGGGCTGCCTCACGGTGACCGTCCGATGGCAGGACCGCGAGGTGGACATCCACAACACACACCTGGGCCTGAGCCCGAAGGAGCGCGCCGCGCAGGTGGCCGACATCCTGCCCCTGCTTCGCCCGGACACCCCCACCCTCCTGCTCGGCGATCTCAACGAGGGGCCGGACGCCCCCGCCGTGGCGCGGCTCCGCGAGAAACTCGCCGATACCTTCACCGGGTCCAAAGACGAGGGGTCGCTTCCGGGCGCAAAGAAGGCGCGCCGGATTGACTTCATCCTCGCATCCCCGCATTTCCAGACCGTGGAGTCCTTGGTCCATGTGACCGACACCACCCGC
>JAKPUV010000134.1 GCA_029554925.1 Candidatus Hydrogenedentota bacterium
GGATCTCCCGCACACGGCTCTCCGGTTGATGGTGTTACCCCGTAGGGGACTGAACGGCCAGTGCATGGGCTGTCGTCAGGCAGAACAGCCCATGCCCGGCAAAGTAGGCGTTTGGCCACCTCTGATGGTCGCGTCCCCGGCCCCGGCCTTTGCCGCGGTGACGCTTGCGCAGTATGGAGCGCAGGCGCATGCGGACCCAGCCGTCTATTTCCGGGAACACGGTGCGGTGGGCGTGCATGAAGTATTCATACCAGCCCCGGAGCATCGGGTTGATGTGGGCGATGATTCTCTCAAGGCTGTTGCCGTTGCTCCGGCGGATAAGGGGACGCAGGGCGTCCCGCAGCTTCTTCTTGCTCTTGGGACGTGGGAACCGGTAGTCCCGGTTCTTGTCCCGCACGAAGCGGTAGCCCAGAAACTCGAAGTGGCTGCCGTTCTCGTCCATGGACACCACCCGCGTCTTGTCCGGATGAAGCGTCAAACCCGCATCTTCCATCCATGCGCGGACAGCCTCCAAGGCTGATTCCGCCTGCTCCCGGCTCCTGCACAGCATCACAAAGTCGTCCGCATAGCGCACCATCTCCACTCCCGACCCGGCCATCAGATGGTCCAGAGGGTTGAGGTAGAGGTTGGCCAGCAGAGGGCTGATCACCGCCCCCTGCGGCGTGCCCGCGTCCGGCGTCCACGTCTTGAGCGGCTCCATCACCGGCTGGCTCAGATACTGCTCCAGCAGGCCAAGAACCCGCCCGTCCGCGACCCGTTCGCGCACCCGCGCCATGAGCGCCTCCTTCGGGATGCTGTCGAAGTACGCCTTGATGTCCGCGTCCACCACGTGCCGGTGACCGTCCCTGAGCAGGGTGTCCACCCGGCGGAGCGCGTCTTTCGCGCCCCGGCCCGGTCGGAAGCCGTAGCTGTGCACGGCAAACTCCCGCTCAAAGACCGGCTCCAGCACGTTGCGCAGCGCCGTCTGCACCACCCGATCCCGCACTGTGGGGATGCCCAGGGGGCGCATGGCGCCGTCCCCCTTGGGTATCCACACCCGCCGGACCGCCTGCGGCGCGTAGACGCCCGTCCGCAGCTGCTCCTGAAGGCGGGTCAACTCCGCCTCCGGACGCGCCCCGAACATCGCCACGGTCACCCGGTCCACCCCCGCGCCGCCCCGGTTAGACCGCACCTTCGCAAAGGCCGACTCCAGGTTCGCGCGGGACCACACCTTGTCCATCAGACTAAACCACACGCCTCCTTTCACCCCCGTTTCGAGGGCCGTCAGCATCCGGTCCGTCCACACAGACGGTTCCGTCCACGCCCACCGGGTGCGGACTTCTCCACCTTGTTTAGCCCCGGCTTCCCGGGGCACTGGCGGCGGTTTTCCTTCCATCCGCGTGTCCTTTCCGAATCCATCTTCCTGCGCCCCTTCGCTCCACGCCCGTTACGGCGCTTCAACGCTACTATGGGCGCTCTGACTCCTGCCCGGTGCGGCGCTTCGGGCATTCGCCCTGAACGCCGCGCCCAACCCGGACAGGTCTCCCCGCTTCACGCATCCTGCCTTCCGACCATTCCGCCTCCAACCACGCCATGGACCCCGCGCATCGCTTTGACACCTTACCCTTCAGCGTGCGCGGCGTGTTCCGGGCTTCGCCATTCGGTAGCAGGCTCGCCGGTCCATCACGCCGAATCGAGTTCGTCATCCTGCGGACTGGCCGTTCGCCTTCCGTTGCTCCCCACCCCGCATCGCTGCGGCGCAGTTACGGTCGGCTACAGGCCGGAGAAGGTTTACCTGGAGGGGACTCACACCCCTCCGACAAAATGCGCTCGCGGGCGCACTCCCGCCGGCGTCCCGCCGGCCTTGTCTTCGGGCTCACGCAAAATGCGCGGGCGGGCGGAACCTACCGCTGGCCGAGGAGCACGGAGATGTCCGACGTGCCGCGGTTGAGCGTGACGAGGTCGGGGATCTGGTCGCCGTTCACGTCCAGGTAGACGCTCATGAGCGCGGTGTCGCCGGTGAGGAAGTGGCGGGAGGAGTCGTAGCGGCCTTCGCCGCGGCCGATCCGCACGACGGCGTAGCCCGCGGCGTGGGTGGTGAGGATGTCCGCCTTGCCGTCGGCGTTCACGTCGGGCAGCAGCACGGCGACGGGGAGGTCGCCGACACCGAGCTTGTCTCCCGCCGTCAGCCGGCCGCCCTGGGCGCCCGCGGCGATGTAGACGCCGTCGCTGCCGGGGTGCGCGGTCACGGCGTCGGTCCGCCCGTCGCCGTTCACGTCGCCGAGGGCCAGGTCGGCCGGGTAGGACCCCGTGGCCACGCGGAGCATGCTTTCCGTGTTGAAGGTGCCGTCGCCGACGCCCAGCAGCCGGACAATGCGCGGCTCGGCCTGGTCGGAGGACTGCTCGGGGTCGCGCGAGCTGGTGGCGATGATGTCGGGGTTGCCGTCGCGGTCCACGTCGGCGAGGCCCGCGCGGAGGGGGTAGCTGATGTTGCGCATCTCCGCGGGGGCGGCGAAGGTGCCGTCGCCGCGGCCCAGAGCCACGCTGACGCTGTCGGCCCCGCTGTTCGCCGAGAGCAGGTCCGGGCGGCCGTCGTTGTTCACGTCGCCCAGGGTCAGCGAGTACGCGACGGGCATGTACGCCGACCCGTCGGGCAGCAGCTTGACCGCGGGCCCCGCGACGAACTGCCCGGTCTCGGAGCCGAGGAGGAGCAGCGCGGTCTTCTGCCCCTTGAGGGACACGAGCACGTCGGGGGCGCCGTCGGCGTTGACGTCGCCGGCGGCGAGCGCGATGGGTATGCCGCCCACGGGCACGGGCGCGGCCTGCGCCGCGAACCGGCCCGCGCCGTCGCCCGCCATGAGGATGAGCGACCCGCCGCGGGCGTTCGCCACCAGCACGTCAACGTGGCCGTCACCGGTGAAGTCGCCCGTCACGCCCGCCGAGGGCACCACGCCCGTGGCGAAGCGCCGGTCGCTCTCGAAGGTGCCGTCGCCGCGGCCGCGAAGCACCGCCACGGCCTTCATGGAGGTGTCCGCCGTGACGAGGTCCGGGGCGCCGTCCAGGTCCATGTCGGCGGCGCACAGCCCGAAGGACTGCCAGCCCGACCCGAAGAAGAGCGGCGCGCCGAGGCCGCCCGCGCCGTCGCCCGGCAGCACCGCCACCACGCCCAGCGACCCGGTGTCGGCCGAGTCGAACAGCAGCACCGCCGCGTCCAGGCGGCCGTCGCGGTTGAAGTCGCCCAGGGAAAGGCGCGTCGGCGGCTTGCCGAGGGCCACGCGGCGATCCGCCGCGAAGGCGCCCCCGCCCTGGCCCAGCAGCACCGAGAGGTCGTTGGTGCCCGTGTTCGACACCACCAGGTCCGCCAGCCCGTCGCCGTTCAGGTCGCCCGCCGCCGCCATGCGCGGCGCCAGGCCGCAGCGCAGCGACACCGCGTTGTTCAGGTTGGCCCCCGACCGCACAAAGAGCGAGAGGTCGTTGGAGTCGCGGTTGACGCTGAGGACGTCCGTCTGGCCGTCCCCGGTCAGGTCCGCGGCAATCACCCAGCGGGGGCCGGTGCCGGCGGGGAAGGAGCGCGCCGCCTCAAACCCGCCCTCCGCCGTCCCCAGCAGCACGGCCACCGCGTTCAGGCCGGCGTTCGCCGTGACAATGTCCGGCAGCCCGTCCCCGTTGACGTCGGCCACCGCCAGGCCGCGCGGCGTCGCGCCCGCGGGAAGCTCCCACAGCGCCGGCTCGTTGAACTCGCCGTCGCCCCGCGACGTGAGCACGGTCACCTGGCCGAAGGTCTCGTTGCAGACGAGGATGTCCGGCCGCCCGTCACCGTTGGCATCGCCCACGGCCAAAGCGCTCGGCGTGTCGCCCAGGTCGTAGTCCTTGGCCTTCACATACTGCACGGCCCCCTCGGACAGGAGCACCGACACGTTCTGCTGGTCGTTGTTGATCGCCGCCAGGTCCGGGATGTTGTCGCCGTTAAAGTCCGCCGCCGCCACGTCCGTGGCCTCGCCGGACACGCCGTACACATAGCGGCTCTGGAACAGGCGGAGGTCCGAGTTGCTCAGGGGGCCGTAGGCCGTGCCCGTGGGGCATCCGGTCAGCAGCGCGGCGGCCAGACAGGCCGCCCCCGCCGTGAGGACGGAAAACCGCCCCCGAAACCCCCGGGAATGCGTTTCCTGCTTCATTGTGCGTGCTCCCATGTTCGGCCCGGCCGAAAACGCGCCGCCCCCCCGGCCCGTGTTCCCCCATTATACCCCCGGACCCCGGAATTGTAAACAGTTTCCCCCGCCTCACCCGCCGCGGAGGGCCGCCCGGAGCACCGCGTCGAGCCGGTCGAGGAACCGGGACCGGTCCTTCGGCCCGTAGGGGGCGGGGCCGCCGCCCGCCAAGCCGTGCTCGCGGAGCTGGGACAGCACCTCGCGGGTGGCCAGCGCGTCGCCGATGGAGGCCTCCGTGAACTCGCGGCCCCGCGACCCCACCACGCGCGCCCCGGCGGCCAGGCACCGGGCCGCCAGGGGGATGTCATCCGTCACCACCACGTCGCCGGGGCCCGCGTTTCCCGCGATCCAGTCATCCGCCTCGTCAAAGCCGTCCCCCACCCGCACCAGTTCCGCGCCCGCGGGCACCGCCATGAAGGTGTTCGCCACCACGCGCACCCCCACCCCGTGGCGCGCGGCCACGCGGCAGGTCTCGCCCTTCACGGGGCAGGCGTCGGCGTCTATGTACACAAAAGGCATGGGGCGCTCCCGGGGGTGCGGGTATGCGGGCAGTGTACCCGAAGCCGCGCGGGCAACGCGCGGCCCGGAATCTCAAATTTGAAATTTCATAATGGGGACGACCCATCCGGATGTATCCCGATGCCCCCGGCGCGGCCACGTCCGGAATCTCAAATTTGAAATTTCAAATTGGGGGCGGCGGCCCCGATACACCGCCATGCCGTCTGCCGTGGATCGTGTCCGCGCCGTCCACTCCACCCCTCCCGTTCCTCCGCCCCATCGCCGCTTGCTATAATCGCCCGCATGGCCAGTGTGTGGGCGAGAGTGCAGGACCTGTCCCCGTCGGAGATCACGCCGATGGTGCGGCAGTATTTGCAGGCGAAATCGGAGTGCCCGGACTCGCTGCTCTTCTTCCGCATGGGGGACTTCTTCGAGCTGTTCTTCGAGGACGCGCTGGAGGCCGCGGAGCTGCTGGGTCTCACGCTGACCTCGCGCGACGGCGCGGACAAGGCGGTGCGCGCGCCCATGTGCGGCGTGCCCGTGCGCGCCGTGGACGCGTATGTGGCCAAGGCCATCCGCGCCGGGCGCACGGTCACCCTGTGCGACCAGATGGAGGACCCGCGCGCGGCCAAGGGCATTGTGAAGCGGGCCGTGGTCCGCACGATCACGCCGGGCACCGTGCTGGAGCCGGAGCTGCTGGACGAGCGGGCGAGCAACTACCTGTGCGCCCTGTCGGCCGCGCCGGACGGCACGGCGGGCGGTCTGGCCTTTCTGGAGATCAGCACGGGCGAGACGCTGGCGGCGGAGCTGGGCCCGGGCGCGCTCCGCGCGCTGCGCGACGAGCTGACGCGCATGGCCCCCCTGGAGGTGCTGCACCCGGACGACCTGGACCCGCCGCTGCTGGCGGAGCTGCGCCGGATCTTCCCCGGCACCACGTTCACCGCGCGGCCCGCGGAGCGCTTTGACACGGACGCGGCGGGCGGGCTGGTGATGGCGGTGTTCGGCCTGGGCACGCTGAAGGGCGTCGGGCTGGACGACGCCCCGAACGCCCTGGGCTGCCTCGGCGCGGGGCTCCAGTACGTGCGCGAGACCCAGCGCGACGGCGTGCCGCGCCTGCGGCTGCCCCGGCGCTACAGCCCCTCGGGCTATGTGGTGCTGGACGAGAACACGCAGCGGAACCTGGAGCTGACGGCGACGCTGGCGGGCGGCGGGCGGCGCGGGTCGCTGCTGGGCGTGCTCGACCGCACGCTCACGAGCATGGGCGGCCGCAAGCTGCGCGCGTGGATCCTGCACCCGCTGGTGGACCCGGCGGCGGTGAACGCCCGGCTGGACGCGGTGCAGGAGCTGGTGGAGGGCGTGGAGGCGCGGATGGCCCTGCGCGAGGGCCTGCGCGGCATGGCCGACCTGGAGCGCCTGACCGGGCGGCTCACGTCGCGCGCGGGGAACGCGCGGGAGATGCGCGCCCTGGGCGCGTCGCTGGAGCGCCTGCCGGGGCTGCGGGACCTGCTGGCCCGCGCGGAGGGCGCCCTGCTCCGCGAGCTGCTGGAGGCGCTGGACCCGCTGGACGACCTGGCGGCCCGCATTGGGGCGGCCATCGTGGACGAGCCGCCGCTCGCCATGAACGAGGGCGGGATCATCCGCGACGGCTTCGACCCGGAGTTGGACCGGCTGCGCGGGCTCCTGCGCGGCGGGCGCGACTGGATCGCCGCGCTCCAGCAGCGCGAGCGCGAACGCACGGGCATCGCCAAACTGAAAATTGGCTACAACCGGGTCTTCGGCTACTACATCGAGGTCAGCCGGGGCCAGTCGGAGCAGACCCCGCCGGACTACCAGCGCAAGCAGACGCTGGCCAACGCCGAGCGCTACGTCACCCCCGAGCTGAAGCAGCGCGAGGAGGAGATGCTCACGGCGCAGGAGCGCGCCCAGTCCCTGGAGCACGACCTCTTCGCCGCCCTGCGCGACGAGGTGTCCGCCCAGGCGCGCCGCATCCAGCAGACGGCGGACACGCTGGCGGTGCTCGACACGCTGCTGTCGCTGGCCGAGACCGCCGCCGCCCGCGACTACCGCCGCCCCGAGGTGGGCGACTTCGGCGTCCTCGAAATCCGCGAGGGGCGCCACCCCGTGGTGGAGGACCTCATGAAGTCGGGGCAGTTCGTGCCCAACGACACCCTGCTCGATCCGGACGGCGCGCGCGTGTGGATCGTGACGGGGCCGAACATGGCCGGCAAGTCCACCTACCTGCGCCAGGTCGCCCTCATCACGCTGCTGGCGCAGATGGGCAGCTTCGTGCCCGCCGCCTCGGCGCGCGTCGGCGTGGTGGACCGCATCTTCACCCGCGTGGGCGCGTCGGACAACCTGGTCCGCGGCGAGAGCACCTTCATGGTCGAGATGATCGAGACGGCGGAGATCCTCAACTCGGCGACGGAGCGCAGCCTCCTCGTCCTCGACGAGATCGGCCGCGGCACCAGCACCTTCGACGGCATCAGCATCGCGTGGTCCGTCGCGGAGCACCTGCACGACCGGGTGGGCGCCAAGACCGTCTTCGCCACCCACTACCACGAGCTGACCGAGCTGGGAAACAAGCTGGAGCACGCGAAGAACGTGAATGTGGCGGTGCGCGAGTGGGGCGGCAAGGTGGTCTTCCTCTACCGCATCGAGGACGGCGGCGCGGACCACAGCTACGGCATCCACGTGGCCCAGCTCGCCGGGCTCCCGGAGGAGGTCATCGCGCGGGCCCGGAACATCCTCGAGTCCCTGGAGGCCGGCTCCCCCGCCCCCGCCGGGCTCCCCGAGCAGCTCTGGCTCTTCCAGACCCCGCAGGACGCGGGCCCCAGCCCCGTCGAGGAGGAGCTGAAGCGCGTGGACCCCGACGCCCTCTCGCCCCGGGAGGCCCAGCAGCTCCTCTACCACCTCAAGCACCTCTCCAACGCCCCCCGCAGGGGCCGCGGCCGCTGAGCGGACGGCGGCCCGCGCTTGCTTTGCCCGGTGGAAACCCGTACCATGGCGCGCGGGTTCCGGGGCGGGTTTCGGCGGCTGGTTGCCGCCGGGCCGTTCCGGGCTTTGTTTATACCGACGGGGTTTCCCTGCATGAAGATCATCCGCCGCCTCTATGACTGGGTGCTGCACTGGGCCGACACCCCCTACGGCATGACCGCCCTGGTGCTGATCGCCTTCGCCGAGTCGAGCTTCTTCCCCATCCCGCCCGACGTGCTGCTGATCGCGCTGTGCCTGGGCCGCCGCGAGAAATGGGCGCGGTTCGCCTCGGCCTGCGCCGTGGCCTCGGTGGCGGGCGGCATCGCGGGCTACGCCATTGGCTGGGGCGTGTGGCAGGCCGTGGACCAGTTCTTCTTCGCCTATGTCCCCGGCTTCTCGGAGCAGGCCTTTGAGCGGGTGTCCCAGCTCTACGACAAATACAACTTCTGGGTGGTCTTCGCCGCCGCCTTCACGCCCATCCCCTTCAAGGTCTTCACCATCGCGGCCGGCGTCTTCGGCATCAACTTCCCCATGTTCGTCATTGCCGCCGCCATTGGCCGCTCCGCCCGCTTCTTCCTCGTGTCGGGCATGCTGCGCCTTTTCGGCAAGCCCATCGAAAAGTTCATTGACCGCTGGTTCAACATCCTCAGCATCCTCTTCTTCGTCTGCCTCATTGGCGGGTTCGTCGTCCTGAAATTCTTCCTGGAACACTGATCCGGGGTGCGGTCTTCACGCCGTTCCAAGTAGAATGGGCCCGGGCGGCGCGCGCAACGCGCCGCCCCCGAGGAGGCCATGACGACACCGGAGTCCCCCATCGCACCGCAGGAACCGCCGCGGGACCGCACGCGGTCCGCGCTCGCCCTCCTGTTGCTGGGGGCGCTGATTCTGCGCGTGGCCTGGCTGGTGGCCCGCAGCGGCGCGCCGGACTTCAACGCCCCCGTCCTCGACCCGCAGTTCAACCGCTACTACGCCCACGGGCTGGTGACGGGCGACTGGGCACCGCCCCCGGGCGCGGCGGACCCGGACATCGCCGCCACCCCCTACGGCCGCCCGCCCCTGTATCCCCTCTTCTTGGCGGGGGTCTACGCCGTCTTCGG
>JAKPUV010000135.1 GCA_029554925.1 Candidatus Hydrogenedentota bacterium
GCGTGGACGGAACCGTCTGTGTGGACGGACCGGATGCTGACGGCCCTCGAAACGGGGGTGAAAGGAGGCGTGTGGTTTAGTCTGATGGACAAGGTGTGGTCCCGCGCGAACCTGGAGTCGGCCTTTGCGAAGGTGCGGTCGAACCGGGGCGGCGCGGGGGTGGACCGGGTGACCGTGGCGATGTTCGGGGCGCGCTTGGAGGCGGAGTTGACCCGCCTTCAGGAGCAGCTGCGGACGGGCGCCTACGCGCCGCAGGCGGTCCGGCGGGTGTGGATACCCAAGGGGGACGGCGCCATGCGCCCTCTGGGCATCCCCACGGTGCGGGACCGGGTGGTGCAGACGGCGCTGCGCAACGTGCTGGAGCCGGTCTTCGAGCGGGAATTTGCCGTGCACAGCTACGGCTTCCGCCCGGGCCGGAGCGCGAAGGACGCGCTCCGCCGGGTGGACACCCTGCTCAGGGGCGGCCACCGGCACGTGGTGGACGCGGACATCAAGGCGTACTTCGACAGCATCCCGAAGGAGGCGCTCATGGCGCGGGTGCGCGAACGGGTCGCGGACGGGCGGGTTCTGACCCTGCTGGAGCAGTATCTTAGCCAGCCGGTGATGGAGGCGCTCAAGACGTGGACGCCGGACGCGGGCACGCCGCAGGGGGCGGTGATCAGCCCTCTGCTGGCCAACCTCTACCTCAACCCGCTGGACCACCTGATGGCCCGGTCGGGGGTGGAGATGGTGCGCTACGCGGACGACTTTGTGATGCTGTGCAGGAGCCGGGAGCAGGCGGAATCAGCCCTGGAGGCTGTCCGCGCGTGGATGGAAGAGGCAGGATTGACGCTTCATCCGGACAAGACGCGGGTGGTGTCCATGGACGAGAACGGCAGCCACTTCGAGTTTCTGGGCTACCGGTTTGTGCGGCGCAAAGGCCGTGACTACCGATTTCCCCGCCCCAAGAGCGAGAAGAAGCTGCGGGACGCTCTGCGTCCTCTGACCCGTCGAAACAACGGCAGCAGCCTTGAGAAAATCATCGCCGACATCAACCGTCTGCTCCGGGGATGGTATGAGTACTTCATGCACGCCCACCACACCGTGTTTCCGGAAATAGACGGCTGGGTCCGCATGCGCCTGCGCTCCATACTGCGCAAGCGTCACCGCGGCAAAGGCCGGGGCCGGGGACGCGACCACCAGAGATGGCCAAACGCCTACTTTGCCGGGCATGGGCTGTTCTGCCTGACGACAGCGCATGCACTGGCCGTTCAGTCCCCTACGGGGTAAGACCATCAACCGGAGAGCCGTGTGCGGGAAATCCGCACGCACGGTTCGGAGGGAGGGG
Organism: Candidatus Hydrogenedentota bacterium; assembly: GCA_029554925.1. Lineage (GTDB taxonomy): Bacteria > Hydrogenedentota > Hydrogenedentia > Hydrogenedentales > CAITNO01 > JAAYBR01. Next base: position 1,328 of record JAKPUV010000135.1, read on the forward strand.
GGGCCGGACAACCGGTCCTCCCTACCCCTATCCAGGGAGCGTCCGCCCGGAGCGTGTGGTGTGGCGTCCGTTTCGTCTTGTTCCCGAGTTGCGTCTGTGTTCGGGAAAACCGCAAGAAAGCGGTCTCTTTTCCGCCGATGCTCGGGCTCCCACCCGCCGCTCCTGATGGTCGGGGACA
>JAKPUV010000146.1 GCA_029554925.1 Candidatus Hydrogenedentota bacterium
GGAGCACCCCGGGTCCATCAAGCCCCTCGGCGACCGCGCGTTCTGCGAGGGAATCAACCGCTTCGTGTTCCACCGCTACGCCCTTCAGCCGTGGGCGGACCGCCGTCCCGGCATGACCATGGGCCCCTGGGGCATCCATTACGAGCGCACCCAGACCTGGTGGGAGTGGACCCCCGCCTGGCACCAGTATTTGGCGCGCTGCCAGCACCTCCTCCGGCAGGGCCTTTTCGTGGCGGACATCTGCCATGTGCAGCCCGAGGCCGCGCCCCAGGGGTTCAACGAGCACCCGCGCGCGGGCTATGACTATGACGTCTGCGGCGCGGACGTGGTCCTCCGGGACATGTCGGTGCGCGGCGGCCGCCTGGTCCTGCCGGACGGCATGAGCTACCGCGTGCTGGCGCTGTCGGGCGCGGATGTCATGACGCCGGAACTCCTGCGCAAAGTCGGCGAACTGGTGAAAGCGGGGGCGACGGTCATCGGGCCAAAGCCCGTCAAGTCGCCCAGCCTCTCAGGGTACCCGGAATGCGACCGCGAGGTCGCCCGGCTGGCCGCGGAAATCTGGGGGGATTGCGATGGCCGCGCCGTCAAAGAGCGGCGGCACGGCGCGGGGCGCGTGGTCTGGGGGATCACCCCCGAGGGGCTGCTCGCGGGGGACGGGGTGCCCCCGGACTTTCTCACCCACGCGCGCCTGAACTGGATCCACCGGGTGGACGGCGACGCCGATTTCTGGTTCGTTGCGAACCCCCACGCGTATCCGGTGGCCGAGTCCTGCGCCTTCCGCGTCGCCGGGAAGCACCCCGAACTCTGGCACCCCGACACCGGGGCCATGGAGCGCGCCGGTGCCTTCCTGGAGGCCGATGGCGTGACCCGCGTGCCCCTGAGCCTGTCCCCGGGCGGGTCGGTCTTTGTGGTGTTTCGGAACGCCACCGCGGGCGCGGATCCCGTGGCGGCCCTCGCCCGGAACGGGGAGGCGCTGTTCACCGCCGTGTCCACAGGGCCCAAGGTCGAAATCGTCCGGGCCGTCTACGGCGTTCAGGGGGACGCGGCCAAATGCCGGGACGTGCGGGAGGAGTTGCAGCGGCGCGTGGACGCGGGGGAATACGCCCTGCGCGTGGCGTCCCTCGCCGAGCAGGGCGACCCCGCGGACGGCGCGTACAAGACCCTCGTGGTGGAGTACACCCTCGACGGGAAACCGCTGTCCGTTTCCGGCGGCGACAACGACATGGTCTGGCTGTCCAACGACTGCCCCCCCATTCGCATAGAGCGGGCGCGGTACGGCGTGCTGGACGATCCGGCGCGCACCCGCGACGTGCGGGAGAAGCTACAGCGCCTCGTGGACACCGGCGAGACCACCTTCCAGATCGCCCGCATGGCCGCGGGCGACGACCCCGCCGTCATGGTGACGAAGACGCTGGACGCCGAATACACCGTGGACGGAAAAAGCCACACGCTCCGGGGGATTGACTCCGAGACCGTCACCCTGGCGCCGCCACCCCCGCCCAGGGAGGATCCCGCCGAACTGAGAACGGCCCCCGACGGCGGCATCATGCTGGCGGCGCAGTTGCCGGGAACCTACCAGGCGACGCTTGCCTCCGGAAAACAGCTCCGCGTGGACGCCGATCCCGGCGCGCCCGTGGAGATTCCGGGGCCGTGGCGCGTGCGTTTTGCCTCCGGCGGCGGCGCGCCCGAGGAGGTTGCCCTGGACACGCTCCTCTCGTGGAGCGAGCACGCCGACCCCGGCGTCCAGCACTATTCCGGCGAAGCCGTCTACACGGCGTCCTTCACGATGCCCGGCGGATTTGCGGACGCAAACCGCGAATGGCGCCTCGACCTCGGCGACGTGCGCGTCATGGCCCGTGTGTCGGTCAACGGAAAGGACTTCGGCGTGCTCTGGAAGCGGCCCTTCCACGCCGACGTCACTGCCGCCCTCAAAGAGGGGGAGAACACCCTCGAGGTGCGCGTCGTGAACCTGTGGGTGAACCGTCTCATCGGCGACGAGCGGCTCCCCGAGGACAGCCGCCGCCACCCCGAGGGCAACCTCGCCGAATGGCCCGAATGGCTGCTCAAGGGGGACCCCAGCCCCGCCGGACGCACCACCTTCACCACCTGGCGGCTGTGGCACGCCGACGATCCCCTCCAGCCCTCCGGTCTTCTCGGCCCCGTAATTCTTCAGCCCGTGCAGCAGATCCGCCTGGCCGAATGACAGCGCCCCCTCGTCCTCCCCGACATTGATTTTCACGCCAGGAAGTGGTACATTAAAGCCGCCGAGCGGGACTAACTCAGTTGGTAGAGTGCCAGCTTCCCAAGCTGGATGTCGCGGGTTCGAACCCCGTGTCCCGCTCCATTTTCTTTTAACACCCGTTTTTTTGGAAGGGGGCTGTGTGGCGGGGTTTTGGATTTCTTAGTTTTCGTGGTGTTTGCGGCGCGGGGGGTGGGTTGGATATGATGCGCGGCCGAGGGGGCGTTGGTCGCGCCCCCCG
>JAKPUV010000148.1 GCA_029554925.1 Candidatus Hydrogenedentota bacterium
CGCGGGCCGCGGCTGGCCATTGTCGGCAATGCGGCGGGGCCGAACATTCTGGCGACGGACGCGCTGGTGGCCGAGGGGGGCGCGCCCGCGGTGCTCTCGCCGGACACGCTGGCGGCGCTGAACGGGGCGCTGCCGCCGTACTGGAACCATGCGAACCCGGTGGACGTGGTGGCGGACGCCGACTCGGAGCGCTACGCGGACGCCGTGGCCGCGCTGGCGCGCGCGCCCGAGGCCGACGGCGTCCTGGTGCTGCTCGCGCCGCAGGCGATGACGGACCCCGCGGGCACGGCGGAGGCCCTGGCCCGCCTCGACCGGGGCCACGGCAAGCCCCTGCTGGCGAGCTGGATGGGCGGCGACGCGGTCGCGGGGGGCGTGCGCATCCTCAACGAGCACGGCATCCCGGCGTTTCCCTACCCCGACACGGCGGCGCGCGTCTTCGCGGCCATGTGGCGCTACAGCTACGTTCTGCGCGCCCTCTACGAAACACCCCAGTCCCTGCCCGCGGAGACCGAGGCCGGCCGCGCCCTGGCGCGCGGCGTGATTGCGGAGGCGCTGGCGGCGGGCCGGGTCGTCCTGACGGAGACCGAGGCCCGCGCGGTGCTCGCGGCCTACGACTTCCCCGTGTCGCCGGCGCCCCTGGCGCGCACGGCGGACGAGGCGGCGGCCCACGCGCGCGCCCTGGGCTTCCCCGTGACGGTGCAGGCCAACGCGGCGGCGGCGGTCTGCGGCCTGTGGGGGCCGCCTCCCCTGCGGGCGCTGGTCTCGGAGGAGGAGGTGCGGCGGGCTTTCGACGCCCTCGCGGCGGGGGCGGACGGCGCCGCGGGGGTGGTGGTGCGCCCGTCGGTGCGCGACCAGGGCCACGAGCTGCTGCTGGGCGGCTTCATTGACCCGCAGTTCGGCCCCTGCGTCGAGTTTGGCGCGGGCGGGGCGCACGCCCACGTCCTGCGCGACCGGGGCATCGGCCTGACGCCGCTCACCACAACGCTGGCCCGCCGGGTCATCGAGCGCTCGCGCACGGGCCGTGCCCTGCGGGACGTCCCCGGCGGGGTGGCGGTGGACCTGGACCGGCTGGAGGGCCTGCTGGTCCGCCTGGGCGACCTCATGATCGAGCAGCCGCGCATCCGCGAGATCACGGTGAACCCGCTTTTCGCCGGGGCGGACCGGATTGAGGCGGAGGACGTGCGGATTGTGCTGCACGACGCGGAGACGCCCGACGCGGCGCTGCCGCGCCCGGCGATCCGCCCCTATCCCGCCCAGTACACGCGCGCGGCGGTCCTGCGCGACGGCACCCCGGTCACGCTCCGCCCGGTGCGCCCGGAGGACGAGATGCTCATGGTGGACTTCCACCGGAGCCTGTCAAGCGACACGGTGTACTTCCGCTACCTGCGCCTGCTCTCCCTCGACCAGCGTATCCAGCATGAGCGCCTCAGCCGCCTGTGCTTCATCGACTACGACCGCCAGCTCGGCATGGCGGCGGTCACCGGCGGCGACGCGCCCCGCATCCTCGCCATCAGCCGCATCGTCCGGCTCCACGGCGGGCGGGAGGCCGACTTTGCCGTCGTCGTCAGCGACAGCGTCCAGGGCCTCGGCCTCGGCGAGGCCATGCTCCGCCACCTCGTGGACGCCGCCCGCAGCGAGGGGATCGCCCGGATCACCGGCGTCATCCACGCGGAGAACACGCCGATGCAGCGGCTCTGCCGCAAGGTCGGCTTCCACCTGCTCAAGCCCGCCGGGGACGACGTCATCGCGACGCTCGACCTGTGACGCGGGGCGTCCGCCGCTTGCGCGGGCGGCGCGGATTGGCATACTCTACCCCCGGGGCGGGACAACAAGAAGGAGCGCGCGCCATGACGTGCCGCATGTGCTGTTTTGTGGTTCTCGGGGCGCTGGCCGCGCCGGTCTGCGCGCGGGCGGCGGACCTGCGGACGGAGAACGTGGTGTATGTGATGCTGGACGGGTTCCGCCACCAGGAGGTGTTTTCCGGGGCGGAGGAGCAGCTCCTCCAGGGGGAGGGCGGCGACTTGGAGCTGGCGCGGATGCGGTTCTGGCGGGCAACGCCGGAGGCGCGGCGCGAGGCCCTGCTCCCGTTCTTCTGGAAGGTGGTGGCGAAGGAGGGGCAGGTGATCGGCGACCAGGAGCGGGGCAGCATTGCGCAGGTGGCCAACCCCCACAAGTTCTCGTATCCGGGATACAGCGAGACGCTGTGCGGCGTGGCGGACCCGGCGGTGGACAGCAACAACAAGGTCCACAACAAGCACCTGAACGTGCTGGAGTGGCTGCACGGCCAGAAGCCTTTTGCGGGGCGCGTGGCGGCCTTCGGCGCGTGGGACCTGTTCCCCTACATCCTTAACCAGCCCCGGTCGGGCATGGTGGTGAACGCGGGCTACACGCCCTTCACGGAGGGCAAGGTCACCCCGACGATCGCCACAATCAACCGCCTCAAGGACGAAATGACCCGCTACTGGAAGGGCGAGCCCTTCGACGCGCTGCCCTACGAGACGGCGCTGGAGTACCTCAAGACGCGCAAGCCCCGTGTGCTGTTCCTCTCCCTCGGGGAGACGGACGAGTGGGGGCACGACAACCGCTACGACCTGTATCTGGAGGCGGCCCGGCTTTCCGACGGGTACATCGAGACCCTCTGGAACACCCTCCAGTCCATGCCGCAGTACCGGGGGAAGACCACGCTGATGCTGTCCACGGACCACGGCCGGGGCCTGGGGCCGGACGGCTGGCAGGGCCACGGCAAGGACCTGCCCAATTCGGAGAACGTCTGGATGGCCTTTATGGGGCCCGACACCCCCGCTCTCGGCGTGCGCGCCGACACCGGCCGGGTCACGGCGGGCCAGATGGCCGCCACACTGGCGGCCTTCCTGGGGAAGGATTACCTGTCGGCGGTGCCCGAGGCGGCCCCGCCGGTGCCCGGCGTCATCGCCGCGAAGAACTAAGAGAGGATCCGCGCCATGAGTGAGACCCTGGAGGCGCTTGAGCGCCAGCTGGACGACCGCGACCCCGCCGCCCGCCGGGACGCCCTGAACCGCCTCGCGGCGATGCTGCGCGCGGGGGAGGCCGCCGCCGCGCCGGGGCACGACGCGTTTAACATGCACTGCCACTCCACCTTCTCCTTCAACGGCTACGGCTACTCGCCTTCGGGGCTGGTGGCGCGGGGGCGCCTGCGCGGGCTGAGCGCCATGGGGCTGGTGGACTTCGACGTGCTGGACGGCGTGGCGGAGTTTCTGGACGCCTGCGCGCTGCTGGGCATGCGCGGCGGCGCGGGTCTGGAGACGCGGGTATACGTGCCGTCCTTCTCGGAGCGGGTCATCACGTCGCCGGGCGAGCCCGGCATCACCTACCACATGGGCATGGGCTTTGTGGCCGGGCGTCCGGTGGCGGAGGCGGCCTGCCTGGCGGGGCTGAAGGAGACCGCCCAGCGGCGCACGCGCCAGCTGGTGGGGCGGGTGAACACCCTGCTGGACGACATCGCGCTGGACTACGACGCCGAGGTGATCCCGCTGACGCCGGCGGGCAACGCCACGGAGCGCCACGTCTGCGCGGCGTATTACGACAAGGCGGCGTCCGTGTTCCCCGACCGGGACCGGCGCGCGGCGTGGTGGGCGGGGAAACTGGGGATGACGGTGGAGCAGGTCGAAAAGTCGCTGGACGACGCGCCCGCGTTCCACGGCGTGATCCGGGCGAAGACCATGAAGGCCGGCGGGGTCGGCTATGTGTGCGAGAAGGGCGAGGCCTTCCCGCTGGGGGCGGACATCAACCGCTTCACCCTGGCGAACGGGGCGATCCCCACGATGACCTGGCTCGACGGCACGTCGGACGGCGAGCAGTGCATTGACGAGCTGCTGGACCTGATGACGGCGGAGGGCGTGGCGGCGGTGAACATCATCCCCGACCGCAACTGGAACCTGTCCGACCCGGAGGTCCGCCGGGTGAAGGTGGGGCATTTCCACGCCTTCGCCGAGAACGCGCGGCGGCGCAACCTGCCCGTGTTCGTGGGCACGGAGATGAACGCCCACGGGCAGAAGTTCGTGGACGACTTCAACGCGCCCGAGATGGGCCCCCTGCACGGGCTGTTCCTCGAGGGGGCCCTGGTGCTCCACGGGCACACGGTGCTGGAGGCGGCCGCGGGCATGGGCTTCGTGAGCGAATGGGCGCGGCACCACCTGCCGGACGCGGGGGCGCGCAAGGCCTTCTACGCCGAGGCCGGCCGCCGCGCGCGGCCGGGGGCCCCGGTGCGGGGCCTGCGCCCGGAGGCGGACCCGGCCGAGGCGCTGCGCCTGCTGTCCTGAGCGGTCCGCACGGCATGTGGTACCATTCGGACAGCGAGTCCCGGCGCCCGCGGGGTGCCTGAAAGGGAAGAAGGGAGAGAAGTATGCGCGTCCTCCGAAACCTGCTGGCCCTGTCCGTGCTGGCGGCGATGGCCGCCTCGTGCAAGGTGGAACCGCCGCCGCCCCCCCCGCCGCCCCCCACGGGCCCCCAGACCAAGGAGGAGGTGCTGGCGCTGGTGCGGCCCATCATCGCCCCCATCCGCGTCGCCGTGGACACGGGCACTTTTCTCAGCGTGCAGGAGACCGCCATCATCCTCCAGAACCTGCGCCAGGCCGTCTTGGAGCACGGGTCCAAAGAGTTCGGCCGCGCGGCCCTGCGCGAGGTGGGCTATGAGATCGCCGAGCTCGGCAAGGAGGCCAGCGCCGACGAGCGCTGGAAGCTGGCCCTCTTCTGCGTGGACGCCCATGACACGCTGTCCATGGAGAGCGTGCTGCTCGGGCGCATCAGCGAGCGGGCCGAGAAGATGCTGGAGCAGCCCACCGTGCGCGTGCGCGGGTTCCTCGAGGACGGCGTGGACAAGACCCTGTACGTCTTCCTGGAGATCGTGGACCGCCGCACCGGCGAGGTGAAGAAGGTGCAGGCCCGCGAGGGCGAGGAGTTCAACGGCCTGCGCCTGATCAAGGTGCTCGGCCGCAACAAGCAGGTGCGCTTCGAGTACATCAAGATTCCGGGGCTCATCTTCGACGTGGACTTCGAGCCGAACAACCCCTGAGCCGGCGGCCGCCCCGGACCCGCCCGCAGCAAGGAGACCGACATGACTGTTTCCCGCGCCGCCGCCCTGTCTTTCACCGGCCTGCTTCTGTGCCTGTCCGCCTGCGTGTCCCCCGGCGGCGCCCGCGCGGCGGGCGAAGTGATTTCCGCCGATGTCGTCGTCTACGGCGGCACGGCGGGCGGCGCGGCGGCGGCCGTGCAGGCGCGGCGCATGGGAAGGACGGCGGTGCTCGTGGAGCCGGGCGCGCACATCGGCGGCCTCACCAGCGGCGGCCTCGGCGCCACGGACATCGGGAACAAGAGGGCCATCGGCGGCGTCTCCCGCGAGTTCTACCGCCGCGTGAAGGCGCACTACGGGAAGCCGGAGGCGTGGATCCACGAGAAGCCGGGGGACTATGAGAACCCCCGGAAGACGCCGAACGACGACGCCATGTGGACCTTTGAGCCGAAGGTGGCCGAGGCGATTTTGCGGGACATGCTCCGCGAGGCGGGCGTGGAGGTTGTCTGCGGCGAGCGCATGAAGCGCCCGGGCGGCGCGGTGAAGGAGGGGGCGCGGCTCACGGCGGTTGTCATGGAGAGCGGCCTCACGGTGCGCGGCGGATGCTTCATAGACGCCACCTACGAGGGCGACCTGATGGCCGATGCCGGGGTGGACTTCACCGTGGGCCGCGAGGCCGAGGCGGTGTACGGCGAGGACCTCAACGGCGTGCGCGTTGCCCAGGCCAAATACCACCAGCTCATGCGCGGCATAGACCCCTGGCGCGTCAAGGGCGACCCGTCCAGCGGGCTCCTGCCCGGCATCCAGCCCGGCGGCCCCGGCGAGGAGGGTTCCGGCGACCGCCGGGTGCAGGCCTACAACTTCCGCATGTGCCTGACCGACCGGCCCGAGAACCGGCTGCCCTGGGCGAAGCCCGAGGGCTACGACCCCCTGCGCTACGAGGTGCTCCTGCGCAACTTCGAGGCCGGCGAGACCCGCGCCCCCTGGAACCCCATCCTCATGCCCAACCGCAAGACGGACGTGAACAACAACTTCGGGTTCTCCACCGACAACATCGGCATGAATTACGGCTGGCCCGAGGCGGACTACGCCGCGCGCGAGGCCATGTTCCAGGAGCACCTGCTGTACCAGCGCGGGCTCATGTGGACCCTCGCCAACGACCCGCGCGTGCCGGAGGACATCCGGGCCAAGGTCTCCCAGTGGGGCCCCTGCCGCGACGAGTTCCCCGAGCACGACGGCTGGCCGCACCAGCTCTACGTGCGCGAGGCGCGCCGCATGCGGTCGGAGCACGTCATGACCCAGCACAACTGCCAGGGCCGGCAGACGGCGGACGACCCCGTCGGCCTGGCCGCCTACACCATGGACTCCCACCACGTCCAGCGCTACGTCACCGCCGACGGCGACGTGCAGAACGAGGGCGACGTGCAGGTCGGCAAGTTCCCGCCCTACCCGATTTCCTACAAGTCCCTGCGCCCGCGCCGGGCGGAATGCGAGAACCTCCTCGTGCCCGTGTGCCTGTCCGCCTCCCACATCGCCTACGGCTCCATCCGCATGGAGCCCGTGTTCATGGTCCTCGGCCAGTCCGCCGCCACGGCGGCCTGCCAGGCCCTCGACGCCGGCGTCCCCGTCCAGGACATAGACTACCCCGCCCTCCGCGCCCGCCTCGAACAGGACGGCCAGATACTAGCCTGGAAACCGTGACCGGCGGCAGCCTTGGCGCACACACCAAGGGCGAACATGGATAAACAGGATGCACAGGATTCTGCGGCCTTATCCTGTCCATCCTGTGCATCCATGTGAAAACGCGTTCTCCGGTTCTTCATACGGCGGTGTGCTGTGGGGGGTGATTCCTCTATAATTCCCATTGGCCTATCAAGGCCTCGAACGAATGGGTTGAGGGCGTCAGATTGCGGAAATACATCGCCATAGACTTGGAGGTGGGCCGGGGGGATGGACGGATTCACCAGTTTGCGGCAGTGCGTGGGGACCGGCCTGAGTTCGCGCTGCGTTCGGCCGAAGGCGGGGTTTCCCGGGCGCTTCAGAAACTGGACGCGTTTGCGGAGGGCGCGGAGTTCGTCCTGGGCCACAACATCATCCGCTTTGACATGCCGCGCCTGGAGAAGGTCGCCGGAGAGCTTCGGATGCTTAGGCTTCCGCTGGTGGACACCCTCTGGCTGAGTCCGCTATGTTTTCCCCGGCATCCGTACCACCGCCTGGTGAAACACTACAAGGACGGAGGCCTGGTCAGGACGCAGCAAAACAATCCGGAGTCCGACGCGCGGCTTTCCATGCAGCTTTTTGAGGAGGAGCTGGAGGTACTTCAGGGACTCCAAGCGACGAACCCCGAACTCCTTGCCGCATGGCACGGGCTGTGTTCCTTTGAACCGCACGCAGAGGGGCTGGCGCGCGTGTTTCGGCATGTCCGGGGGAGTGAGATACCCGACGATTCGATCATGCGGGCGGCGGTGCGCCTTTTCCTGCAAGACAGGGCGTGCCCTTTGGCGGTTCAAGGCCTGCTTGAGAAGAACGTCGCGCTCTGGCCGCTGGCCTATGCCCTGGCGTGGCTGTCCGTGGCGGAGGGCAACGCGTTCGTCAGCGGCAACTCTGTCATGCCACCCTGGGTGCGCCATGAGTTCCCCGAGGCCGGGCGCGTCGTGCGCCAGCTGCGCGATGAGCGCTGCGGGGACTCGGCCTGTCCCTGGTGCGCGGAGCACCACAACCCGGTCCGGATGCTGAACCGGTGGTTCGGCTATCCCGGATTCCGGCCGGTGCCCGCCTTCGAGGATGGCCGACCCATGCAGCAGGCGATTGTGGAGACGGCCATGGCGGGGGAGGACGTGCTGGGGATTCTGCCCACGGGCACGGGCAAGTCGCTGTGCTACCAGATTCCCGCGCTGTCCCGGTATCTGAACACGGGCGCGCTGACGGTGGTCATCTCCCCGCTGGTGGCGCTGATGGCGGACCAGGTGGCCGGTCTGCGGAGCCGCGGGGTGGAGTCCTGCGCCGCCCTGAACGGGCTACTGTCGGAGCCCGAGCGGGCCGACGTGCTTGAACGGGTGCGGCTGGGCGATGTGGCGATCCTGATTGTCTCGCCCGAACAGCTCCGCAATCCGGGCTTTCGCAAGGCGGTGGAGCAGCGTGAGGTCGGCGCGTGGGTGATGGACGAGGCGCACTGCCTCTCCAAGTGGGGCCATGATTTCCGGCCCGACTACCGGTATGTGGGGCGGTACATAAGAGAAAGCGCCGGGGACGGGTTTCGCGCGCCGCTGCTCTGCCTGACGGCGACCGCCAAACCGGATGTGGTGGACGACATCCGGGACTATTTCCGGAAGGAGTTGCGCGCCACGCTCCGGGTGTTTGACGGCGGCGCCAACCGGGACAACCTGTCCTATGAGGTGCGCGAGACCAACCCGGCCCAGAAGCTCAACGACCTGAACATGCTGATGGAGGAGGCGTTCGGTCCGGATGCCCCCGGGGGCGCGATCATCTACTGCGCTTTCCGAAAAACAACCGAAGAGGTTGCCAAGTTTCTGGTGGAGAAGGGCTGGGCCGCCGCGCATTTTCATGCGGGCCTCTCGCCGGAGGTGAAAAAGGCGACACAGACCCGATTTATCGCCGGGGAGTTGCTCGTAATCGCCGCCACCAACGCTTTCGGCATGGGCATAGACAAGCCGGACGTGCGGCTGGTCGTGCACGCGGACATTCCGGGCACGCTGGAGAACTATGTGCAGGAGGCGGGTCGAGCAGGCCGCGACGGGCTTCCCGCGCGGTGTGTGCTGCTTTACTGCCCGCAGGACGTGGAGAACCAATTCGGTCTGTCCGCCCTTTCCCGCCTCACCCTGCCGGAGATACAGGCGGTGCTGCGGGCCGCGCGCAACAAGGCGGGCGGGAAACGGCGTCCGCCTGACCGGGACGTGGAATTGGTCGTGACGCCGGGGGAACTCGTGCAGGGCGAGGAGGAGGCCCCCTTGGACGACAACGAGGACCGCCGGGACACAAAAGTGCGGACGGCGATCTCCTGGCTGGAAATGGCCAAGCTGCTGTCCCGCGAGGTCAACCGGTACGAGGTGTTTCCGTCCTCCCTGCGGGTGACGGACATGGCGAAGGCCGACGAGCGCCTCCAAGAGGTCGAGATGCCCTATCGCGGTCAGCTGCGGGCCATTGTGCAGGCACTCCTGGACGCGGAACCGGACGAGGGGGTGACGACGGACGAGCTCACGGGAGTGTCCCGTTTGTCCCTGTCGAAGGTGCGCCAGGCCATGGCGGACCTCGAAAGTCTTGGCATCCTTACCGACGATTCGCGGATGACTGCCCTGGTGCACTGGGGCGTTCAGCGGGCTTCCCGCGACCGCTTCAAGGAGGCGGTGCGGCTGGAGGAGGCATTGCTGTCGGCGCTGCGGGAGGCGGCCCCGGACCTGGAGCGCGACGAGCACGCCCCCCTGTATCTCCGACTGCTTTCCCAGCAATTGCAGACCGCGGGCCACGAGAACGCGCTTCCGGAGCGGCTGCACCAGATACTCCGGGGCGTGGCGGGCGACGGCAAGGACGAGGAGGGGGGCAAGGGAAGCCTTTCCTTGAAGAAGACCGACGCGGAGACCGTGCTGGTGACGCTCCGGCGCGACTGGGATGCCCTGCTGATCACGGCAGCGCGTCGCCGGAAAGCGGCAGACCTTCTGCTGGCGCATCTTCTGGAGCAGCTTCCCGCAGGGGCGCGGGGGCTCGACTTGCAGGTCGAAACGACTTTCGGCAGGTTGCGGAGCGTTCTGGAGTCGGACATTGAGTTGAAGCAGGAGATTAAGGACGCGGAAAAGCTCATGAGCCGGGCGCTGCTGTGGCTCCATGAAATGGAAATCGCCCGGCTGGGGCGGGGCATGATCGTGTTGCGCCCCGCCATGACCCTGCGCGTGCGGCCCGGGTCCGCCTCCTTTACCAGGAACCATTACGCGGAACTGGAGGACCACTACCGCGAGCAGGTGATCCAGATTCACGTCATGGCGCAGTACGCCGCGCAGGGGCTGGAGGACATGACTTCGGCAACGGGCATGCTGTCCGAATATTTTCAACTTCCCCGGGAGGAATTTCTGAAGCGCCATGTTCGCCGAAACAGCCGGGAGCTTGCCCGGCAGACCACGGAGGCTTCCTGGAACGCCATCGTGGAGGACTTGAACCCTGTTCAACGCCGGATTGTGGCCGATGACAGCGACAAGGCCAATGTGCTCGTGCTTGCCGGGCCGGGTTCGGGCAAGACGAGGGTGCTGGTGCACCGCGTCGCGTATCTGGTCCGGGTGCGGCGCGAGAACCCGCGCGGGATCATGGCGCTGGCCTACAACCGCCACGCGGCCGTTGAAATCCGCCGCCGCCTCCGAGACCTGATCGGCGAGGACGCCCGGGGGGTCACCGTGATGACCTGCCATGGTCTGGCGATGCGGGTCACCGGCACCAGTTTCGCGGAAGATATGCCGACAGACCAAGCCTTTGCCGAGGTGCTTCGCCGGGCTGTAGGGTTGCTCCGGGGGCGCGACCTGCCGCCCGACGAGGCGGACGAACAGCGCGAGCGGCTGCTGGCGGGGTTCCGGTGGATCCTTGTGGATGAGTACCAGGACATCAACCGGGACCAGTACGACCTCATCTCGGCGCTTGCCGGAAGGACCCTGAACGACCCCGAGCGGCAGCTGTCGCTGCTGGCTGTGGGTGACGACGATCAGAACGTCTACAGCTTCGCCGGGGCCTCGGTTGACTTCATCCGCAGATTCACGAAGGACTACGGAGCGGCGCCGGAATACTTGGTGGAGAACTACCGGTCCACGGCGAACATCATCGCCGCCGCAAACGTGCTCGTCGCCCCGGCGAGCAACCGCATGAAGAAGGGCCACGACATCACCGTGGACCAGCACCGGCGGAAGGCACCGCCTGGTGGTGTCTGGGAAAATGCTGACCCGGAGGCCGGGGGGCGGGTGCAAATCCTTGAGACGGGCGACTCTTCCGTCGGGCAGGCCGTGGCGGTCATGAAGGAACTGGCCCGCCTTTCCCGGTGCGCCCCCGGCTGGGACTGGTCCCGGGCCGCCGTCATTGCCCGGGAATGGAAATATCTGTATCCCGTCCGCGCGTGGTGTGAGAAGAATGGCGTTACTGCGCAGATGGCCTCCGATGAGGCACCGCCCTTGTGGCATTTGAGGGAAACTACCGCCCTGCTTGGGTGGATGGGAGGCGGGGATTCGTGTACTCGTCGCGTTGCGGCCTTGGATGAATGGATGCAAAGGCAGCCGGGGTCCCCCTGGTGGGACTGTCTCCGGGCGGCCTTGGATGCATACTTTCTGGAGTTTGGCGGCGACACGGTGCATGTGCCCCATTTCCGCGACTGGCTCTACGGGTGGGGCAGGGACCTGCGCCAGTCCCAGACCGGCCTGCTGCTGCTCACTGCGCACCGGGCGAAGGGCCTGGAGTTTGACCACGTTGCCGTGCTGGACGGCGGGTGGGACAAAATGGGGAATGATGAGGATCCGGATGCGCGGCGGCGTCTTTACTATGTGGCCATGACCCGAGCGCGTCAAACGCTCCTGCTAACCCGCATGGGGGACGGCAACTGCCTGATTGCCAACCTGCCCGACCTGCCCTGCCTGATCCGCCGCGCCGGGGCGGCAGTCTCGGAAGAGGAAGCCGCCGGACTGAACCGCATGTACCAGAGACTCAGCATGGCGGATGTGGACCTGAGTTACGCGGGACGGCATCCTGACGTCACAGAATACATACGGGAGCAGGCGTGCGGCGCGCCCCTCCGTCTGTGCCAGACGGACGATGGATGGTTCCTGGCCACGGCGAAAGGTCTTCGTATGGGAAAACTTGCGAAGAAATTCTCCCCCCCGCCCGATACCGCCGCATGTGTTTCCGCGACCGTCCACGCCGTCATTGCATGGGGCAGGGAGAAGAGCGGGGAGGAATACCGTGCCGGATTGAAATGCGACCGGTGGGAAGTCCTTCTTCCCGAACTGGTCTGGGAGGCGGCCCCCAGGGCTCCGTTGCCCGAAAGTTGACAATTAATTGGGCGGCGTGCGATACTTTCCGGGATTCTGAATGGTGTGAAAGGGCGTTTCCGGTCAGTGGCGGGAACGCGGGACGAGTCTTACGGGGCGTTTTTCAGGGTTGATGCCGCCCCAAACCCTCTGTCAGCACCTTCGGGGTTGCGGTGTATTTCCGCGCTGGGATACGCGTTTTTCGGCTTTTGCCCTCCGGATTCCCGGGGACACAGGGTTCCGGGCGGGGGGCAGGGGATGTTTGGCCAAGAGGACGACCCGGGTGATGGTAGCCCCGGGCGCAACGAAACAGTTCACGAAAGGAACAGAGCATCATGGCGACAAAGATCGGTATCAACGGGTTCGGGCGCATCGGCCGCAACGTTTTCAAGCTCCTCATGAAGGATCCGGCCTTCGAGGTGGTGAGCATCAACGACCTGACGGACGCCAAGACGCTGGCGCACCTGCTGAAGTATGACAGCGTGTTCGGCGTGTACGACGCGGAGGTCTCGCACACGGACGACGCGATCATCGTGAACGGCAAGGAAGTGAAGATCACGGCGATCAAGGACCCGGCGGAGATCGGGTGGGGCGCCCGGGGCGTGGAGATGGTGCTGGAGTCCACGGGCCGCTTCTCGAGCAAGGCGGACTGCATGAAGCACATCGCGGGCGGCGCCAAGAAGGTGCTGCTGAGCGTGCCGCCGAAGGACGCGGTGGACGCGATCATCGTGGTCGGCGTGAACTGCGAGACGCTGAAGGCGACCGACCAGATCGTGTCGAACGCCTCGTGCACGACGAACTGCCTGGCGCCGGTCGCGAAGGTCCTCCATGAGACCTTCGGGATCAAGCGCGGCATGATGAACACGATCCACGCGTACACGAACGACCAGGCCGTGCTGGACGTGCCCCACAAGGACCTGCGCCGTGCCCGCGCCGCCGCGAACGCGATCATCCCCACCACGACGGGCGCCGCGCGCGCCGTCGGCAAGGTGCTTCCGGCCCTGAACGGCAAGCTGGACGGCTTCTCCATGCGCGTGCCGGTCATTGACGGCTCCGTGGTGGACCTGACGGTCGAGCTGGAAAAGAACGTGACGAAGGAGGAGATCAACGCGGCGGTGAAGGCGGCGTCCGAGGGCGCGCTGAAGGGCGTGCTGGCGTACTGCGCCGACCCGGTCGTGTCCTGTGACATCATCGGCAACCCGCACTCCAGCGTGTTCGACTCCCTGATGACGATGGTCATGGACGGGAACTTCGCCAAGGTCGTGTCGTGGTACGACAACGAGTTCGGCTACTCCAACCGCTGCGTGGACCTCTTCAAGAAGATGGCCTGAGCGGATTGCGCGTGAATTCCGGGGCCGCGCCGCAGGGCGCGGCCCCTTTCCCCAAACAGACCGGCCTTTGAACGACGGGTGAACGACATGACGATGAAGAAGTTGGGCATCGAGGATCTGGACCTTGCGGGCAAGACCGTGCTCATGCGCGTGGACTTCAACGTGCCGCAGCACGCGGACGGGACGGTGCGCGACGACATGCGCATCCGGGCCGCCCTGAAGAGCATCAACTATGTCCGCGAGCGCGGCGGCAAGCTGGTGCTCATGTCGCACCTGGGCCGCCCGAAGAAGGTGAAGGACGACGCGGTGAAGCTGGCGCTGCTGAAGATGGACCCGGTGGCGGACCATCTGCGCTCGCTGGTGGGCGGCAACGTGACGAAGCTGGACGAGGTGGCCGGGCCGGCCGTGGAGGCCGCCGTGGCCGCCATGCAGCCGGGCGACATCATCCTGCTGGAGAACACGCGCTTCCACCCGGGCGAGGAGAAGAACGACCCCGAACTGTCGCAGCAGCTGGCGAAGCTGGGCGACGTGTACGTGAGCGACGCGTTCGGCACGGTGCACCGGGCGCACGCCTCCACCGAGGGCGTGACGCGGTATGTCGCGCAGAGCGCGGCGGGCTTCCTCGTGGCGAAGGAGATGGAGTATTTCGGCAAGGTGCTCCAGTCGCCGGAGCGGCCGCTGGTGGCGATCCTGGGCGGCGCGAAGGTGTCGGACAAGATTTTGGTGATCGACAACCTGCTGAACCTGGTGGACACGCTGGTCATCGGCGGCGGCATGGCCTACACCTTCATGAAGGCGAAGGGCATGGAGATCGGGAAGTCGCTGCTGGACAAGGACGGGATCGAGGTGGCGGCGAAGGCGATGGAGAAGGCCGCGGCGCAGGGCGTGAAGCTGCTGCTGCCGGTGGACTTCAAGGTCGCCGACGCGTTCGACAACAACGCGAACACCCAGATTGTGGCGGCGGACGCCATCCCGGCGGACTGGGAGGGCCTCGACATCGGCCCCGAGACCGTCAAGCTGTTCACGGACGAGATCAACCGCGCGGCCATGATCGTGTGGAACGGCCCCGTGGGCGTGTTCGAGATGCCGAATTTCGCCGTGGGCACGCGCGCCCTGGCGGACACGATGGCGGCCTGCAAGGGCGTGACGATCATCGGCGGCGGCGACACGGCGGCGGCGGTGATCCAGTTCGGCCTGGCCGACAAGATGTCCCATGTGTCCACCGGCGGCGGCGCGTCGCTGGAGATGCTTGAGGGCAAGGAGCTTCCGGGCCTTGTGGCCCTGACGGACAAACCGGGCGGCTGCGGCTGCTGCTGCTGCGGCGGCTGAGCCCCCGACAACCCCCTACCCGGCGCCCGGCCGTTCGACACACCGACGGCGCGCCTGGCCCCGGGCGAACCAGAAGGAAAAGGTGAAGAAGATGCCCCTGACGAAAGAGAAGAAAGAGGAACTGATCAAGAAGTACGGCAAGGCCGAGGGCGACACGGGCTCGCCGGAGGTGCAGGCGGCGCTCCTGACGGAGCGGATCCTCCACCTGACCGAGCACTCCAAGGCCCACCCGAAGGACCACGCCACGCGGCGCGGCCTGCTGAAGCTGGTCGGACGCCGCCGCCACCTGCTGGACTACGTCCGGCGGTGCGACATCGAGCGGTACCGCGAGCTGGTGAAGGCGCTGGGCCTGCGCAAGTAGGGCAACGACGCCCGGGGCGGCGGGTGCCGTCCCGGGCCTTTTCCGGACCCTCCGGCGCCCCCCGCGAAACGCGCGGGGACGGGGCCCCGGACGACGGCATCCGGACAGGAAAGAAGAAGAGAGAGAGAAAAAACAATGACATTATGGAACCCCATGCATGCTGTTCCATTGTCAAGGGAGCAACAGCGAACATGGTAGAACGCATTTCAGTGATGGTCGGCTCCGACGCCGTCGAATTCGAGACCGGCCGCATCGCCAAGCAGGCGCACGGCGCCGTCATTTGCCAGAGCGGGGACACGATGGTCCTTTCGGCCGTCGTCGTGGCGCCCGAATCGAAGCCGGGGCAGGACTTCTTCCCCATGACCGTGGACTACCGCGAGCGGTTTTACTCGGTGGGGCAGATTCCGGGGAACTTTTTCCGGCGCGAGGCGCGCCCCTCGGAGCGCGAGATCCTCGTGTGCCGCCTGACGGACCGCCCCCTGCGGCCCCTTTTCCCCAAGGGCTTCACCAACGAGACCCTGGTCTGCCAGACCGTGCTGTCGGCGGACAACATCCACAACCCCGACGTGCTGTCCATGAACGCGGCGTCGGCGGCCCTGCACATCTCCAAGATTCCCCTCACCGAGCCCATCGGCGCCGTGCGCGTCGGGTGCATCGAGGGGGTGCTCGTCGTGAACCCGCCCATGGACCAGATGGCCGCCAGCACCCTCGACATCGTCGTCGCGGGCACGGCGGGGGCCCTGTGCATGGTCGAGGGCCAGGCGAAGGAGGT